>JBJELA010000458.1:0-3952 GCA_051878915.1 Candidatus Weimeria sp. | reverse complement strand
CGATCCAGAACTTCACCGACTCCATCAGATAGTCAGTGACCGCCGGATTCCTCAGGTTTAATTTTACCAGGTCGTAGGCGCCTTCCCAGCCCTCGTACCAGAAACCGTCGTTGTAATTCGAGTTACCGTCGAAGCTGATATTAAACCAGTCCTTGTACGGAGAATCCCATTTTTTCTCCTGAACGTCCTTGAATCCGAAGAAGCCTCTTCCGACATGGTTGAAAACGCCGTCAAGAATGACTCTGATGCCGGCCTCATGCATGGCGTCGATCACTTTTTTCAGGTCATCATTAGTGCCAAGCCTCGTGTCGACCTTCCGGTAATCACGGGTATTGTATCCGTGGGTGTCGCTTTCGAACAGCGGCGAAAAATAGACCGCGTTCACATTGAGTTTCTGAAGATGCGGTATCCAGTCGAGCACCTTCAGTATCCTGTGCTCTAAGACTCCGTCATTTTCGAACGGTGCCCCGCACATTCCAAGCGGGTATATCTGATAGAATACCGCGCTCTCCCACCAGGGATGTTCGTTAAAAATCTGTTCCATAAGCTTCTCCTTTCTCCAACCTTGTATCTGAAGTCCCGTGAACGGGCCGGCGCTTCGCCATGGAGCGCGGCCTCGGGAAGAAAATAATCATTTACAGCTTCGAGAGCAGACCTGTGCTCTGCAAAAAGAGCATGATCATGATCACTGGGCAGACAAACTTTACCATAACGACGTAGAGCTGCTTTCGGTGGAAGCGGACTCCACTCGACTCTATCTCTCCGATGATCCACTGCGGGCGGACGATCCAGCCTATAAGGATCGTGGACAGGAACGAAATGAACGGCATCATGACTGAGTTCGATACATAATCCATCAGATCAAGAAGCTGTCCGATATTTCCGTTCGGAAGAGGTATCTCGCAGTAAAAGACGCTGTAGCCGAGCGAGATAACGACAGACGCTATCGTGTAGATGATACCGAGCGCCAGAGTCGTCCTGTGCCTGTCGGTGTGGAAGACCTCCATGCAGTTCGCTGTGATGGCCTCAAGCACCGAGATGCAGGAGGTAAGCGTCGCGAAAACCGCCATAATGAAAAACGCGGCGCCGACAATATTCCCAAAGAATCCCATCGAGGCGAAAACCTTCGGCAGTGAGATAAACATAAGTCCCGGTCCGGCGTTCATTCCCGAAAGTCCTGAGAATACATAGATAGCAGGGATGATGGCCATTCCGGCGAGCAGGGCGACTCCAGTATCGAAGATTTCGATCTGGCTTATAGATCTGTTCAGGTCGACGTCCTTTTTTACGTATGAGCCGTAGGTGATCATTATTCCCATTGAAACTGACAGCGAGAAGAACAGCTGGCTCATCGCGTCGAGAAGGACAGCCATGAATTTCTTCACTGTAAGCCCTTTGACGTCCGGAGTGATGTAGACCAGAAATCCCTCTACACCGTTTCTATCGCCGTGATGTATGAAAAGTGAATATACAGCGACAAAGATGATAAGCACCAGGAGCACCGGCATCATGAACTTAGAGCAGCCCTCGATTCCTTTTTCCACACCGCGGTAGATGATCACTGCTGTCACCACCATGAAAATAACCGCGTATATGCACGACTGCACCGGATCAGAGATAAACGAGGTGAAGTATCCGTCCTTCGCCGCAGCCTGGCCGTCTCCGGTCATAAACGCGACCATGTACTTGGCGATCCAGCCGCCTATGACAGCGTAGTACGTCATTATTATTACAGGTACGAAAAATGTCAGCACCCCGAGGAACTTCCACTTCGGATTCATCTCGGTGTATGCGCCGATAGCGCTCTTACCGGTCTTTCTTCCTATAGTAATATCTGAAGTAAGAAGCGTAAAACCAAAGGTCACTACGAGGATCAGGTAGATGATGATAAAAAGTCCTCCGCCGTCCTTCGCTGCCAGGTACGGGAATCTCCACAGGTTTCCGACTCCGACCGCCGAGCCTGCCGCCGCGAGCACAAACCCGAGCTGCCCGGTAAATGATCCTCTTTTTGGTTTATTTTCCATTGTTTTCTATATCCTTTCTCTTTTGAGTCGTATTATATCATACTTCTTTTATTTTTCCAAAAATAAAAGCCGGGGCATGAAGCCCCGGCCCATGGATGAGTCAGTTATTTATGATCAGTCCTCTGATGGGATTTCGTCAAGGAGATCAAGTGAGTGCTCCTCAACCATCTGGTCGCACATATCGAGGAAGATGTCAAGCGGCACATCGTTCAGCTGCTTGTTGCTTCCGCGAAGGTTTATTGAAACCGTGCGGTTCTCTTTCTCCTTGTCTCCGAGAACGAGGATGTACGGATCCTTGTAGTTCTTGAAGGTCTTGATCTTGTTCTTCATGTTGGCTTCTGAGTAGTCAGCCTCTACACGGATGTGGTTCTTTCTAAGGAGTGACTCCACTTCCTTTGCGTAGTCGTTGTGCTCAGCCCTGATCGGAACGATGCCTACCTGATACGGTGAGAGCCAGAACGGGAAGCTTCCCTTGAAGTTCTCGATCAGGATTCCGATGAAACGCTCCATTGAACCGAAGATTGCTCTGTGGATCATGACAGGTCTCTTTATTGAAGAATCAGCTGCTGTGTACTTCATATCGAAGTTCAGAGGAAGCTGGAAGTCAAGCTGGATAGTACCCATCTGCCACTCACGGCCGAGCGCGTCCTTCATCTTGAGGTCGATCTTCGGGCCGTAGAAGGCGCCGTCGCCCTCGTTGATCTCGTAGTTGCCAGGGCCGTATGTCTTCTCGAGGATATCCTTGAGGTCAGCCTCAGCCTTGTTCCAAACCTCGATGTCTCCCATGTAGTCATCAGGTCTTGTGGAAAGCTCAGCCTTATAGGTAAGACCGAAGGTGCCGTAGATCTCTGTGGCGATATCCATGATATCCTTGATCTCTGAAGCGATCTGATCCTCTGTAACAAGGATGTGCGCGTCGTCCTGTCTGAACATCTGGACACGGAAAAGACCGTTCAGCTCACCTGACTTCTCTTTTCTGTGGATGACATCGACCTGGTTGATACGGAGAGGAAGCTCTCTGTATGAGCGGGCCTTGTTCATATAGACCTTGATGGCGTTCGGGCAGTTCATAGGCTTAAGTGCGTAGGTATCGTTGTCGTCCTCGCCAGGGATAACGAACATGCCGTCCTGATAGTGTGCCCAGTGTCCTGAGGTAACCCAGAGCTCCTTCTTTGAAACTACAGGTCCTGAGATCTCCTGGTAACCGTGAGCGTCGTGGATTCCTCTCCAGAAATCGAGCAGAGCGTTGAAGAGCTTCCAGCCTCTCGGGAGCCAGTAAGGCATTCCAGGAGCAGTCTCGTCGAACATGAACAGGTCGAGCTGCGGTCCGATCTTCTTGTGATCCCTCTCCTTTGCCTCGCGGATAAGAGCCTTGTGCTCCTTGAGCTGCTGCTTGTCAGGGAAAGCATACGCGTAGATACGGGTAAGTGAATCGTTGTGCTCATCACCTCTCCAGTAAGCTCCTGATACGCTTCTTATCTCAAATGCAGCGCTCATCAGCTCCTGTGAGTTGTCCACGTGAGGTCCGCGGCAGAGATCTACATAGTCATCACCTGTCCAGTAGATCGTGATATTCTCACCCTCCGGAAGGTCCTTGATAAGCTCAGTCTTGTACTTCTGATCCTTGAAGAGATCGAGTGCCTCCTGCTTTGAGACCTCCTTTACGGTCCAGTCCTCGCGGCGCTTGATGATCTCGCGCATCTTGTCCTCGATCTTCTTGAAATCAGCCTCCTGGATGCTTACTCCCTCAGGCAGACCGAAATGATAGTAAAATCCATCTGCAATCTGAGGTCCGATAGCATACTGCACATCCTTTCCGTACAGCTCGATAACTGCCTTTGCCAGGATGTGTGCCAGTGAATGGCGATAAACTTCCAGATACTTTTCCTTATCCATTTTGTCCTTTCCGCTGCTTATCGCAGTACTTT
>JBJELA010000457.1:0-3987 GCA_051878915.1 Candidatus Weimeria sp. | reverse complement strand
CTCTGCTTTTGAAGTCCTTCTTCTGTATATCTCATAGCTTATAAAAAGAATTAAGATAACAATTATACCAATCGATTCAAAGATAGTCACTAAATGAAACCTGTACTCACTATATAACTGGTCTAAAAGTATCATATCCCGCTCTGATATCATTGTCTATACCCTGTGCTCTCTTTTTTGTTAAATCTGTGTTTACTCCGTTGCCAGCTTTTTAACAGAAGTCATTGCTTCTCTTACAGGCTTTACAGCTAAAAGCACCAGTGTAATACCTGCCTCTGCTCCAAGATATATCCCGTTATATACGAGTGAATAGAGGACTGGTCCGAAAAATCCGGTAAATCCATAGTCTGAAGCGTATGCTCCGAAAAATATAAGTCCTGACAAAACTGCGAAGAAATACCTGCCTATAACACCAAGTATATATCCTTTTACAAGTCCGTTCTTTGAATTATGGAAAACTCCGGAAAGCCCCAATGCTCCGAATGCAAGTACATAGTCGACGATCGGCTGGACAGGATTTATGATGTATGGCCAGAGTATCAGCTGAAGGATTCCATATGCTGCGGCAGCCGTGATTCCTGCTCTCGTTCCGTACCAGTAACCGACAAGGGTAACAAAGAGCATTGAAAACAGAGTCAGAGAGCCACCCATTGGGAACTCAAAGATTTTTATCATGGAAGTTACAGTTCCTAACGCTATGGCAACGCCCGAGAAAGCTATCTGCTTCGCCGAAGCCTTTCTTCCTCTTCCTGTAACAGCCACACCAATAATAAGGACTGCGAGAAGAACAGCTACAAGCAGGACATAGCCAGCCATAGTAGGTATGTAAGAACCGTCTGATTTTGAATAATTAAAAAATAATGACATTTCTTTATCCTTTCAAAAAACTTTATCAAAATAACATTATACATTATTCTCGGGTAATAATCAAAAAAAAATTAAAATTTAATAAAAAAAGCGGAAGGCCCACGCCTTCCGCCAGATTGATCTTATTTTTTACGTCCGAACGGACCTTTGGCTTTTTTTGCCTCACTGACTGTGCCTCCGCACGCGTCATCGAAATTCCTGAGTGCTGCCTTCTGAGAAGCGTTCAGGGTGCGCGGAACCACGACATTCAGTGTCACATAGTGATCGCCGCGGACATTTTTGTTACGAATGGTCGGTATGCCCTTGCCGCGGAGTCTGATCCTTGTGCCTGGCTGGGTACCTGCCTTTACCTCGTACTCTACTTTGCCGTCTATAGTATTTATTACTATATTTGAACCAAGCGCAGCCTGTGCAAACGAGATCGGAACCTCAGAGTAAACATCATATCCGTTTCTGTGGAACTCATCACTTCTGGCAACTGTCACCTGTACCAGGAGGTCTCCTCTAGGACCTCCGTTGACACCAGGATCTCCCTTGCCGCGAAGCCTGATACTCTGTCCGTCATCGATACCAGCCGGAACATCGATTACAATTCTCTTTCTCTGAGCCTTGTAGCCTGTTCCATGGCAGTCTGGACATTTATCAGGAATTATCTGTCCGCTGCCGCCGCAGTCAGGACATACTGTCTGCTGCTGGACCATTCCGAACATCGATCTCTGTGTCGTAACGATACGGCCAGTACCGCCGCACTTCGTACACTTGACCTTACTTGTACCAGGTTTACAGCCGCTGCCGCCGCAGGTAGGACAAGGGTCCTTTAATACGAGTTCAAGCTCTTTCTCACAGCCGAAAGCAGCCTCTTTAAAGGAAATTCTTAAAGACGCCCTGACATTTGCTCCCTGCATAGGACCAGCTGAAGCGCTGCTCCTGGAACCAGTGCCGAAGAAATCTCCGAAGATATCTCCGAATCCACCGAAGATGTCTCCAAAGTCCATATTGCTGAAATCAAAGCCACCGCCGCCGGCACCTCCGTCAAATGCAGCATGTCCGAACTGGTCATACTGCTGACGTTTCTTTGGATCAGACAGAACGGCGTATGCTTCTGAGGCTTCCTTGAACTTTGCCTCAGCATTTTTATCCCCGGGATTCATATCGGGATGATATTTTTTTGCCAGCTTACGGTATGCCTTTTTTATGGTTTCCTCATCGGCATTCTTATCTACCCCGAGAACCTCGTAGTAGTCTCTTTTCTGTTCTGCCATTTTGTATTCCTTTCACACGCAAAGAGTCAAAAGCTGTGAATGCTCTTCGCAGCTTCTGACTCCAAACGTTTAAACCAGTGTTTAGACTTCTTTAAAGTCTGCATCAACGACGTCGTCGCCGTTATTATTACCGTTATTTGTGCTGCCAGTATTAGGCTGCGGGCCTGCGCCAGCTCCTGGGTTAGGACCTGCCTGAGGACCGCCAGCTGCTGCGCCGGCTGCCTGAGCATTCTCATACATCTTGGAGAATACCTTCTGAGCTGACTGCTCGAGTTTCTCCTTGGCGTTCTTAAGCTCTGCTACATCAGCATCGCTCATATCCTCCGGCTTCTGGAACTTGTTCACAAGATCCTCAACAGCCTTGAGGTCTGCCTCTACAGCACTCTTATCTCCTGCGTCGAGCTTGTCGCCTACCTCATCAAGAGCCTTTCTGGTCTGTACAGCGAACGCGTCAGCGTCGTTTCTGGTATCGACAGCTTCCTTACGCTTCTTATCCTGAGCCTCATACTCAGCTGCTTCCTTGACAGCCTTGTCGATCTCCTCATCGGACATATTTGATCCTCCGGTGATCGTGATATGCTGCTCTTTTCCTGTACCAAGATCCTTTGCGGAAACAGTTACAATACCGTTTGCATCGATATCAAAGGTAACCTCAATCTGTGGAACACCTCTTCTTGCTGGAGGAATTCCATCGAGACGGAACTGTCCGAGTGACTTGTTATCACGGGCGAACTGTCTCTCACCCTGTACGACGTTGATATCAACGGCTGTCTGGTTATCCTCTGCTGTAGAGAAGATCTGGCTCTTCTTTGTAGGGATGGTTGTATTTCTCTCGATAAGGTGAGTAGCGATACCTCCCATAGTCTCGATAGAAAGTGTAAGAGGTGTGACATCGAGAAGAAGAACTTCTCCTGCTCCCTTATCACCGGCGAGCTTACCACCCTGGATGCAGGCACCAAGCGCTACGCACTCATCAGGGTTAAGGCTCTTTGAAGGCTCCTTGCCTGTGAGCTGTTTAACCTTTGCCTGAACTGCAGGGATACGTGTAGAACCACCAACGAGGAGAACCTTTGAAAGGTCTGCTGCTGTAAGTCCTGCATCTCTTAACGCGTTCTGTACAGGGATAGCAGTCTTCTCTACAAGGTCTGAGGTGATCTCATCGAATTTAGCTCTGGTGAGGTCAAGGTCAAGGTGCTTAGGGCCATCGGCTGTAGCTGTGATGAACGGAAGGTTGATATTTGTAGTAGTAGCGTTTGAAAGCTCCTTCTTAGCCTTCTCTGCTGCTTCCTTGATACGCTGCATAGCCATCTTATCGCCTGAAAGATCAACGCCTTCCTTAGCCTTGAACTCATCGATCATCCACTGCATTACACGGTTATCAAAATCATCACCGCCAAGATGTGTATCACCGTTTGTAGAAAGAACCTCGATGACTCCGTCACCGATCTCAATTACAGATACATCGAATGTACCACCACCGAGATCGTAAACCATGATCTTCTGCTCTGACTCGTTATCAAGTCCATAAGCAAGTGCGGCTGCAGTAGGCTCGTTGATGATACGCTTTACATCAAGTCCTGCGATCTTTCCGGCATCCTTTGTAGCCTGACGCTGGGCGTCGTTAAAGTATGCAGGTACTGTGATAACAGCCTCTGAAACCTTCTCACCAAGATGTGCTTCAGCATCGCTCTTAAGCTTCTGAAGGATCATGGCTGAGATCTGCTGCGGTGAATATTTCTTTCCGTTGATCGTAGGGCCGTCGTTTGTACCCATTTTACGCTTGATGGATGAGATAGTGTTCTCAGCGTTTGTAACTGCCTGACGCTTTGCCGGCTCGCCTACCAGACGCTCGCCATTC
>JBJELA010000456.1:0-4000 GCA_051878915.1 Candidatus Weimeria sp. | reverse complement strand
ACGAGCATTTAAGACTTCGTGACCACGATCCGGCTGAGCTCGCATTTTACTCAAAGGGTACTACAGATATCGAGTACACCTTCCCGTGGGGCTGGGGTGAGCTCTGGGGAATTGCTGACAGAACTGACTATGACCTTGGCCGTCATCAGGAGGTTTCAGGACAGGATCTCACATACTTCGACGATACAAAGAATGAAAAGTATCTTCCTTACGTCATCGAGCCTTCACTCGGTGCGGACCGTGTCGTTTTAGCCTTCCTCTGCGAGGCGTATGACGAGGAGAATATCGGTACAGAGGATAAGCCTGATGTACGTACAGTGCTTCATTTCCATCCGGCTATCGCTCCTGTAAAGATCGGCGTCCTTCCTCTTTCAAAGAAGCTTGCTGAGCCGGCGCAGAAAGTATATGCAGAGCTTTCAAAGAGATATAACTGTGAGTATGACGACAGAGGAAATATCGGAAAGAGATATCGTCGTCAGGATGAGATCGGTACTCCGTTCTGCGTTACCTATGACTTCGATTCCGAAGAGGATCACTGCGTTACAGTCCGTGACCGTGATTCAATGGAGCAGGAGCGTGTAGCCATTTCAGATCTTAAGGATTACTTTGAGGAAAAGTTTGATTTCTGATCAGCAGGAGAATTTCTATGAAAAATAAGATCGGAGGTATCATCGGCCTGATCCTTACGGCAGTTATTTTGGCATTATACCTGCCTCCACTTGTATTATATGGTATAATAAATATTGGAAATATCATTGGATTTGTGCTCGCCGGGCTTTCTTTAATTTTTGCATTGACTCAGTTTAAGATGGCGAGCGACCGCGCGCCGAAAAGAGATTTCGACAGGTCTGTCTCCGGTGGTACCAGAGGCAGGCTGCACAGGCAGTTCAATCATGACATGGGAAGGGATACTGTCCTGATAGAGCGTGGCGGACTTGGTAATTTTACCGCTGACACCTCTATCGGCTATGACGGTGACAGGACATCCCACGCCTACCTAATTACATGGCTTGTGATACTTGCATTAGCTGTCGCTTTCTTTGCTCAGGGCTTCATCAGGATGTTTTCTGTAAACACTGAAGCGGCTTCAGATGATTCATCAGATATTATCGTTTTAGGCTGCGGAGTCAGAGGAGAAAATCCTACTATTATGCTTCGCCAGCGTATTGAGGCTGCCCGTCTCTACCTCGCTCTTAATCCTGATACCTATGCTGTCGTTAGTGGCGGACAGGGTGCCGGAGAGGATATCAGTGAGGCTGAGTGCATGAGGGAGTACCTGACTGACTCTTCAAAGGCCAGCGAGGACGAGTCGTATTTTTACCAGGCATGTGATATGCACGGAGTCGACAGGTCACAGTTTTCTGATATTCCTGTTATTGATCCGGGTCGTGTGCTTGTGGAGAATACTTCTGTAAATACTATTCAGAACATTTCCAATTCTATTAATGTGCTCACCGAGAACGGCAGAAGCGCTACAGGACTGGTTATTGTTACGCAGTGGTACCACGAGTACCGCGCGATAAAGAATGCCGAAAGCGCCGGAGCAGCGGCAGGCGCGTATCCGGCTGCAATTGACTACTGGGCTGCCGCTACCTATACGACACAGGAGTGTGCCTCAATACTTTATCATACGTTTATATGAAAAGACTATTTATAACTCTGGCGGCACTTATTTTTGCCGCCTCATTTTTTACAGACACTGCACAGGCTGCAGAAAAACTTTCTATCGAACAGGTAAAACTCGCTCCGCCTGATATGGACGTCTATGTACGTACCTCGGATAATTCGGATTTCAGCAGCGTAAAGCCATCCGATATCACAGCTGATCTCTCAGGCCATTCTTATACTGTAAAAAGCATCGAAAACGAGGGCAATACTACCGATGGCGTTTTCTACGCCTTTATGCTGGACGTTTCAGCGTCTATTCCTCAGGATTCGCTCGATGCGGCAGTCGGCGCCATAAGAGAGATAGCAAACGACATGAATTCAGCTGACAAGCTCGCGGTTATCACCTTTGGTGACAAGGTAAACGTCGTTTCTGACGGCTCAAAGCCTGTCAAGAGCACGCTTCAGGCCTTAAAGGGCATAAAGGCTGATGACCAGAATACCGCATTTTACTCTGCCATGGATTCGCTTATCAAGGTTACGAAAAAAGCCGGAGACCTGCGTACTGTAGCTGTCGTATTCTCAGATGGTGTTGAGGATACAAAGGGCGACATGACTGAAGATGAGCTGATAGATACCTTAAAGCAGAGCGGTGTCGCCGTCTATGCGATGCAGGTAGGTAAAAATGTGACCAGTACAACTACCCGGCACCTGAAAAAATTCATAAAGGTTACCGGTGGCAAGGTTCTTGAATTCAACGCCTCTAATGCAAAGAAGACTGTGAAATCACTTGTCGGAAATCTCGATTCCGTTTACAGGCTTCAGCTTCTGGCTGATCAGGATTTCGATATTGAGAAGAATTCAAAGCTGACTGTAAAAGTAAAGGGGTACGACACACTTACCTGGACTGTGAATAAGACAGCCTGGAGCGTGGCTGATGGAAATCCTGCAATCAAAAAAAGAGATGTGAAGTCTGACGGCTCTTCTGATAACAGTCAAAGCGAGCAGGCTTCTGCTGACGCTTCTGTTCCTATCAATACGAAAAAAATCAGCAGACAGCGTAAGATCATTACATTCGCGATCATTGGTGTGGTAGCCGTCGCGGCTGCTGTTGTTGCGGTTCTTTCTATTATCCAGAGAAGGAAATCCATCGATGCCTATTATAAAAATCAGGGACTTGATCCGCATGAGATCGAGGAGATCAAGAAGAAGATCAGACAGAAGAAATGGAGAAAATAATAAATGATTGAATTGCTGAAGGCCGCGCTTTTCGGTCTTGTAGAGGGTATCACGGAATGGCTGCCTGTTTCATCTACCGGCCACATGATCCTCCTGAACAACTGGGTCAAGCTCGATGTATCAGACAGCTTCTACCAGATGTTTGAGGTTGTTATCCAGCTCGGCGCTATCATGGCGGTTGTGCTTATTTTCTGGGATAAGCTCTGGCCGTTCTGTATGAAGAGAAGAGGAGTGAGGGTGAACGGCGTTGCGGAGATACGCTCACACGTCGCCTGGAAAAAAGGCGCTGCCGACATGTGGATAAAGATAATTGTCTGCTGTATTCCGGCTGCTGTAGTCGGCCTTCTGTTTGATGATGAGATAGACAGGCTTTTCTATCATCCGATTCCTGTGGCACTGGCTCTGATCGTTGTAGGTGTTATTTTTATCATTGTCGAAATGACTGCGGGGAAGAGGTCTCCGAAGGCTGACTCCATTGCCGGGATGAGTATGTCTATGGTTCTATGGATTGGTATCGCCCAGACTCTTGCCGCCGTTTTCCCTGGTACATCGCGCTCTGGCGCTACGATAATAGGCGCTCTGATAGTTGGTGTAAGCCGTGAGGTGGCTGCCGAGTTTACTTTCTTTCTGGCTGTACCTGTCATGCTGGGTGCTTCGCTCCTGAAAATTGTAAAGTATATCCACGATGGTGTTGCCATGACTGGTCTTGAGGGCGGAATCCTCGCCGTCGGATGCATTGTGGCGTTTGTCGTTTCTGTTTTAGTCATCAGGTTCTTCATGAACTTCATAAAAAAGCATGACTTCAAGGTTTTCGGGTACTATCGAATTATACTTGGAATAGTGGTTATAGCGGTTTGCGCTTTATAACATTTTATGCATCCGTCCGCAGCGGCCTTTTCCGCTGCGGACGGCTTGCTTTTTATTGAAAGGAAGCTTATCATGACTGTTTCACTTTGTATGATTGTAAAAAATGAGGAGAAGGTATTAAAGAGGTGTCTGGATTCTGTTGCAGATCTCTGTAACGAGGTCGTGATCGTAGATACCGGCTCAACGGACTCCACAAAGAGCATCGCCGCAAAGTATACAAGCCATGTGTATGACTTTGAGTGGTGTGATGATTTTTGTGGTACGACTTCTGATGCAGCCGAAGCGACGA
>JBJELA010000455.1:0-4034 GCA_051878915.1 Candidatus Weimeria sp. | reverse complement strand
CGGGTCGCTTCTGGTACGATGGGACAACGGCAGCAGCCTTGGCGTGATCTACGGCGTAGACAAAGTGGAAAAGATTCAAAGAAATGATCAAGGAGGACGGTTATGGTAACCAGAATAATAGAGTGGGCAGAGTTTACATTAGCGTCCATACTTCTTGTAAGGTTTATCGCAATGGTAACAAATAACGATGACAGCAGTTTATGGGAGAAGACGGAGAGAGAAGCAAAGAAAGCACTTAACATCATCATGTCGGTGCATCCGCGCAATGTCAGGAGTTCGGACTAAAATACCGTCCGGATCTGAGACAATAAGAGCAAGAATGGAAAAGATCATGAACGACAGACAGGAAAATTGCTGCGAAACTTGCAAGTAAAACAAGTACAGCCCGGATTTTAAACCCCTCGAATTCGAGGGGTTTAAAGGGGTCGAATTCGACCCCTTTAAAAACGAGGCAAGGATGAATGCATATGCTTTATCTCTGTAGCAACGAGGAGAGCGAGAACTACGATGTACCGACATTTTACGATGATATCTGTGAAGAATGGGAGATAAAGGATGATTAAAATGGATCTTATATCCTCAGTATCCGAGGCATATTCAAAAGGGATACTGGACGCCGAAGATGCATATCTGCTTGTAATCCGCCTTATTGAGGGAAGCTTATCTGTTACTGAGCTGCTCCACATACTGGCAAAGGCGGAAGAAAAGGCAGAGTCAGGATAGGACAGTGACAGTACCTTGACAACTGAATATCGAAAAGCGGTAAGAGAGGAGATGAAGATAATGTTTCTTAAAGAGTTTTGTATACATGTAATTGATTGGTTCACAGAAGCAACAAAATATGGTATCGTATATAAAAGAGACTTTTTACCAAGAAAGGATAAAAAAATGCAGGCTGCATATGATGTATATGATATTGTATATTGGTTAAGGCTTAGAAATCGCGTTGCCGAAGATTCAGAGGATGCTGATAAACTGACACTTATGAAGTTGCTGAAGCTCCTATATTATGCAGAAGGTTGCTATCTTGCCATCCATGATGGTCAAAGACTGTTTGGTAATCCGATAATGGCATGGGCACATGGTCCTGTTGTAGTAGATGTCTATGAGACATATAAAAAAGATCCATATAATCTGCCACAGCTTACAGACGATCAGATAGATAAAGCAAACCGTATCAAAGAAGAAGATAAAATACTGCTTGAACAGGTTTTTGAAGAGTTCGGTCAGTATTCAGCATGGAAATTAAGAAACATGACTCACGAAGAGACGCCTTGGCTTGAAGCTACTGATAACGGACAGCATCTTAATAGAGAAATCAATCAAGAAACAATGAAACAATATTTTTCTGATAATTATATCGAACCATGAAAGTCAAAGACAAAGGTCAGGACGATACATTGCACTCAAACCTCTTATATATTATTGCGTTTGACTTCGATTTTAGTGCATATGATCATGGTCGGCAAGGGAACATACCGCGTCATGAGCATAATTCTTATCCCTCAGAAATCTGGCATGACGGTTTCAACCATAACATTAGCAGAGGGATGAAAAACTATAAAGAGGTTTTTGGCGTATGGTAACAGCAGAAGAACTTGCAGGATACATCACCTCAAAGTGCATAAGAGACAGATGTCCGATAACCAATATGCAGCTTCAGAAGATACTCTACCTTATACAGACTGAATACATAGGGCATGGCTCACTTGCTTTTGAAGATAACTTTGAGGCGTGGAGCTTCGGACCCGCTATCCCGGAAATATATTACAAGTACGGCGTTTTCGGAGCGGACACTATCGACATATGCCTTTACGATTTTTCGCTGTCTGAAAAAGACGCTGCCATAATAGATCCGATGGTAGAGAGTCTGAGAGAGGACACCCCGTGGACTCTTTCGCAGAAAGCCAATGGAAGCGGATCTCCGTGGGAGAAAGTCTATTGCAGCAGAACGGGAAACAGGAAAGTCATCCCGAAAGAACTGATAAGCAGCAGCATTAAGGCACGATGATACATTAAGCACGCAGATAACAGGCGGACAAACATTGACATTATATCGGAAATCCGATATAACAATATTACAAAAACGTACACGAGCTCTTCGCTTACAGCCTGGGGCAAGTCAAGGCTTTTAACCATCGGGCCGGAAACCGGTGGTTTTTCTATGCCTGATATACGAGATGCAAACTTTTATCCCTTGGAAATCTGAGGTATAATTTATACCAAAACATATATGGGAATAAAAATAATCATTCACCAGAAAGGCTTCTTAAATGAAAGATTACATCAACGGGTGCTATACCAGATATGGCACGAGGGCACTTAAGCAGGAAGAGATCATCACCTCAGCAGCACTTCCGAACGGGATGTTTGCAGCGATCGGGGTAATACCGGGCGAAAAAGACGGAATTTCCGTCGATGTCTACTATGACAAAGACAGAAAAAACCTCGTTTTTATGGAACATGGGATAACAGCCTATAACATGGATATCCACGACGTAACGGTTGCAAAAGCATTGATGATAGAGTTTGCGTGCAGCAGATGTAAAGAAATGGGTCTCTTGTAAAACATAGCTTAAAATACTCCGCTGATAAGATTTTTGTATCAGGATACCAAAACATTAGAGACAGAAATTTTCACAGTTATCGGCAAAGCCGAGAAAGGAGTAACACATGACAGAAATGAAGGAAATATCAGAATTCAGGTCGGAAGTTGAAAAACATTTAGATGATGTATTAACCGATGATAATTCTGATTACGGCGGGACGTCTTATCCTGGTGAAACATTGAGAGATTTCATCGACAGCGTTTATACCAAAGATTACGCCGAGCTGACGATGTCCGACATCAATATGGCTCTGTCCGACTGCGGCATCCAGACTATCTGACATTAAAAAGACCTGACCGTTCTTCGGTCGGGTTCTTTTTTATACCGATTACTTTCCCATGTTCAGTCAGAATGGTTTTTTGTACGCTTCGCTTATCATATCAGGGACTTCCTTTCTCCTGTCATCGCCGATATCTGCATAATGTGCGGTGGTATTTACCGACTTATGCCCCAGAGCGTCCTTTACGAGGTAAATATCGTCAGTCTGTCTGTACAGATGTGTGGCAAAGGTAGAGCGCAGTTTGTGCGGTGTGATGTGCTTGTTGGGAATAGCTGCGGCGTACTTTTTTACCATGCGCTGCACGGCTGATACGGAGATACGATTGCCTTTCCTTGAGATAAAGACAGCCTGTTCATCTGTTTCCCCGCGTTCGTCATTTATATAAGAGGAGAGGGCGAAAGCTGTTTCATCGTCCATATATACGAAGCTCTCGTTACCGCCTTTTCGTATGATGCGAAGCGACCTGTCTTTCCAGTTTATGTCTGATAAGTCAAGTCCTACGAGCTCTGAGATACGAAGCCCTGTGTGGAGCAGAAGAGTAGTGACGGCAATATCCCGCTCCTTTGTCCTCTCAGAAAATTTCTGCTGACGGTCTGTAAGTGTACTTCCGTTTTCGATATTTTCTTCAAAATCCACAAGCTCATTGTTTTCAAGTTCTATGATGCTTTTCTTCTTTATCTTCGGCGACGGGATAAGCGTCATCGGGTTATTCGTACACATCTTCATAGCCTGAAGATATTTGTACAGGCTCCGGAGACAGGCAAGCTTCCTTGACTTTCCCGTAGCGGAATTCTGATAAGTCTTTCCGTCCTTTTCATAACTGTCAAGGAAAGCGACGTATTCCTGAATGTCCTGCGGTTCTAGGGAATTTAAGGTATCTGGCGTGATATCTTTTACCGTATTAACCGCGGGATTGTTCTGCACAAGGAAGTAAAAGAATATATCAAGGTCATAGGCATAACCTAAGACAGTCCTCGGCTGTGCGTTCTTTACCGACAGATAATAGGTATAAAAATCATGTGCAAAAGCAGGCTGTGTGCGTTCGATCGTATGTAATCGTGATATGATATTTGACTTCTGTGAAGTCAGGTATTTGTTCGTTGGGTTTGACATATTGAATCTTTCCGTTCTTATTTGTTTTATTT
>JBJELA010000454.1:0-4075 GCA_051878915.1 Candidatus Weimeria sp. | reverse complement strand
AGATAAAAAGTACATCTGACAGGTCATACGGTACGTTCATATAGTGATCGGTGAAGCTGTTGTTCTGCTCCGGGTCGAGAACCTCGAGCAGGGCTGATGCAGGGTCACCGTTGTAGGATTCCGAGAGCTTGTCGATCTCATCTAAGACCATAACCGGATTCGAAACACCCGACTTGTGGATGCCGTCCATGATACGGCCTGGCATAGCTCCTATATATGTACGTCTGTGACCTCTGATCTCTGCCTCGTCACGGACACCGCCAAGGGCTACTCTGACATACTTCCTGCCGAGCGCACGCGCGATGCTCTTTCCGATAGAGGTTTTACCAGTACCAGGGGCACCTACGAAAAGAAGAATAGAACCGGCCTGCTGCTTCTTCAGGTTCATAACAGCAATCTGCTGAATGATCCTGTCCTTGACCTTCTTAAGACCGAAATGGTCTTCGTCAAGGATAGCTCTGGCCTGTTTCAGGTCTATATCCTTTGGCTCCTCCTTTTTCCAGGAAAGAGTCGTCACGAAATCGAGGTAATCATAGAGCATGCCGTACTCAGGAGAATTTTTACCCTCCTGCTTAAGCCTGCCGAGAACCTTCTCAGCTTCCTTTTTGGCATCCTCATTCATGCCGTTATCCTTAAGAGCGATCTCGAACTTTCTTATATCCGAAACGTTCTCAGGATGCATGTCGTCAAGTTCTTTCTGCAGATAATCGATCTGCTTCTTAAGAGCTGACTCTCTGTAAATCTTCTGGTAATCGGCCTCCTGAGCGTTTGCGGCCTCAGCGCCGATGTTACTCATCTCGATGTTCTCATAGATCATCTTCTCCATGAGTTCAAGGCGCTTCTCTTTTGAGTCCTCCTCAAGGACCTTGTACCTGTCTTCAGCTGAGTTGAAAAGCCATGGGCTCATAGCTGCGGCGACCTCTGAGATAGAATTAAACTGGGCGATGTAACCTCTGCTCAGGTTTCCATACTGTGAGTTGGCAAAATATCCGACCAGAGCCTGTTTCATCTTATCCAAACGGGCTCTCTCTTCGTCTGCGCTGACCTCATCACCCGGTGCATCCTCACGTCTGGTAGCTGTGACATTTATAGTGTGATCCGCGAAAATAGTGACATCTGTGATGTCAGCTCTCTTCTTGGTCCTGATCACGACATATCCGTTATCTGTATTTATCTCTGTGACAACACCTGAAACTCCAATCGGATAGAGATCGTCCTCAGTGATTTCCTCTCTCTTCTTCGGAGTCTTCTCTACTACGATGATGAGCCTCTCCTGATTCTCAGGTTCCTTCCCGGTCATAGCTGTGAATGCCTGCGTCTGCAGATACAGATTCGTCTCCGGGATCAGCATCACGTTGTACAATGGCAATACTGTCATGTGGTTTCCTCCTTATCATTGATTATTAGCAACCATCAATATCGAGTGCTAATTAGATTGTGCACAAATAATACCACCTGTTTCACAATATGTCAATAGGAAAAGTTTGAAAAATGTGTTAAACTGTCTCCATGAATATTTATATCACACGACATGGACAAACTGACCTGAACAAAGCCCACCTGATGCAGGGCAGGACTGACGCGCCGTTAAACGCCCGCGGAAGGCAGCAGGCAGCCGAAGCCGCCGCTCGGGTAAAGGGCATTCACTTCGACGCAGTCTATTCGAGTCCGCTTAAGAGGGCTGTAGACACTGCCTCCATCATCTCCGGATGGGATAAAAAGGACATCATCACTGACGAGCGCATTATCGAGGTGGATTTCGGCCGCTACGAAAAGAAAAAATATACGGCCCTGGGCCTTGAGATGTGGTCCTTCTGGCTGCTTCCTACTGTTTTTAAGGAGCCTGCTACCGTCGAGTCCATAGAACACATGAAAGAGAGGGCGCACTCCTTCCTGGATGAGCTCTCAGAAAAGGATTACGAGAATGTGCTTATCTCCTGCCACGGCGGCATCATGCGTGTCCTCTGCGGTATCCTCGGACACAGGAAGAATGAGCTTATGTGGAACCCGAAGCCGAAGAACTGCGAGATCAGGGAATTTACGCTGTAAACGTTTATTTTTGCAAAAAATAAAATACTCTTAACTTACTCTTTACAAACGGCAGACTCCGTTTTGGTATAATCTAATTGTACCTGAGATGGAAAGGAGTTTTGCCTTTGAAAAAAATTTTCGTTTTAGACACCAATATCCTGATTTCAAGCGCGGGAGATGCCATTTTTGGCTTTGAGGACAACGATGTGGTCATCACCACCACTACGCTGGAGGAGCTTGACGGACTAAAGAACAGTAAAAAAGGTGATACAGGTTTCAATGCCAGAGAGGCGATTCGTGTCATCGATTCCCTGGTACACAGCCCCAAGGACGACTACTCAAAGGGCATCAAAATGCCGAATGGAGGAAAATTCCGGATCGAGCCGAACGGCCAGGACGAGCACCTGCTTCCCGCGGGGATGTCACTTGAAAAGCCTGACAACAGAATTATCAGTTCCACAAAATTCTTAGCAAATTCCGAACTTCTGAAAAAAAGGCCCCATTCTGTTTACCTGGTAACAAATGATATCAATATGAAGGTAAAAGCCCGCGCTGCCGGAGTTGAGGCACAGGGCTACAGAAACAGCGAGCTTAAGACCGATGAGATCTACACCGGAAGGACTGAGATCGAGGTTCCCGGAGGCTTTATAGACAGCCTCTACAATGCGAAAAACGCAGGAATCGAGCTTCCGGATGAAATAATGGATTCACTTTCCCATGGCAGAAAGAAACACAAAAAAACACTTTATGAGAACGAGTTCATTCATTTTTTCTGTGGACAGCAGAGTGCCCTCGCGATCTATCAGAACGGGCTTGTAAAGCTTATTAATCCTAAGAACAGTTCTGTCGAGGGGATCTCTCCTGTAAACATCGGTCAGAAATACGCTATGTATGCTCTGCTCTCCGATGAGTTTCCTCTCGTCATCCTTTCCGGTGTGGCAGGAAGCGGCAAGACGCTTCTGGCTGTCGCCGCCGGTCTCGCAGGTACCTTCAACGACCATTCGAAGGAGGCTCCGTCCTACAACGCCCTGATGTACACGAGGAACAATGTCCTCTTCGATGAGGATATCGGTTTTCTCCCTGGCGGAGAGCAGGACAAAATGGCTCCCCTCGTAAGGCCTCTGATGGACAATCTCGAATGCATATTCAGGGCCTGTGGCGATTCTCCTTCTGATATAAGGATGAAGATCGATGATTTTATCGATACCGGTATCATCAGGATAGAGTCAATGGCCTTCATGCGCGGCCGCTCGATCACAAACAACTACGTGATAGTCGACGAGGCTCAGAACGCCACCCCTAAGCAGATCCGCGGCATCGTAACGCGTGCCGGAGCCGGAACAAAGGTCGTTCTCCTGGGTGATCCCAGCCAGATAGATAACAATATCCTTTCTTCCCGGAACAACGGTCTTGTCTTTGCCAGTGAGATGATGAAGGGCTCGCCGCTCTGCGCGCAGGTCACTTTTTCAGGAGAAAAGGAATGCGTCCGCTCGCCGCTGGCGAAGGACGCAGCCGAAAGACTGATCGTACAGGTATAAAACAGGTTCTGCCTCCCTTAAGCAATAAACCTGAAGGTTATAAAAAAAGCACTCTCCGTGTATCACACGAAGAGCGCTTATATTATTCACGGCGTTTATTTCATCAGCTTCTGGATCGTATCGACAAGCTCGTCAATGACCTCGTCATTTCCATTCCTGATGTTCTCTTTTACACAGGTACGGATATGGTTTGCCAGAACGACCTTGTTGAAGCTGTTTAATGCTGCCGTAGCCGCAGTGCTCTGGCGAAGGATATCGATGCAGTAAGCGTCTTCCTCGATCATCCTCTTGATGCCTCTGATCTGGCCCTCGATCCTCGAAAGACGGTTCACCAGATCCTTCTTTTCCTTTTCGCTCCTGTCCTTCATTCTGCCGGAGCAGGCTGCGCAGCCTCCCTCAGCACCTTCGATATATGACGCCTGCCCGCAGTGAGGGCAGACCTTCTCTTCTGCTTCCTGTGACATAACAGAACCTCTCTTC
The DNA here is from genome assembly GCA_051878915.1 of Candidatus Weimeria sp. Taxonomy (GTDB): domain Bacteria; phylum Bacillota; class Clostridia; order Lachnospirales; family Lachnospiraceae; genus Weimeria. The sequence goes on along the minus strand of JBJELA010000454.1, from coordinate 26 downwards.
AGCCTTCTACAGATACAAATTCGTAT
>JBJELA010000453.1:0-4081 GCA_051878915.1 Candidatus Weimeria sp. | reverse complement strand
AGCTCAGTATTATCTTTGTGATGACACGAAACTGACGCGCACATATATTACCGACAGAAGTCTTGTGGATAAGCTTATCTCAAAAGACTATTATTCCAGGTTGTTATCAAGCGCACAGAGAGAACTAAAGCAGATAGTCAGATTTCTTAAAGGCAACCCGGCAACCACAGTAGAAGAAGTCTACAGGCAGCTTCCGGAATTGAAGCGTGAACTGGTCAGGCCGTTCTGCGTAGACGATGACACATATGCGCAGCTTTGGGCTTCTGAGAAATACACATCCCTTGAAATGAAAACAGACGAAAATTATTCATCAGATGGTGTAAACCGCTATCGTTCGAAGTCTGAATTCCTGATCGCTACTGCCCTGACAAATGCTGGAGTTCCATTCAAATATGAATGCCGTCTGGAATTGAAGGGATACGGACCGGCCTATCCTGATTTCACAGTATTGAATAAGAGAACCAGGCAGGTATACTATCATGAGCATATGGGTATGATAGGAGACGGCGATTATACTCTTAAGAATCTGAAAAAAATAAATGCTTATGAAAGAAACGGATTTATGCAGGGGAAGAAGCTGATAGTGACATATGAGAGCGATCAGGTTCACCTGGATATGAATATCGTAAAAAATATAATAGAGGAGTTTTATCTGTAAGGCTACAAAAATCCGGAAAGGGCAGTTTTACAAGGAACAGAAGCCTGCCGTGAATAGTAACAAAATTTTTCAAATTTTTTTCAAAAAAATTCCGGAAAGGGGTTATTAATTTTTCCAAACTCCCGATAATAAAAGTGTAAGTAAGAAAGATGTATCTGATAGGTTACTAAAGCTTTAAGTGCACTAGGGTTGAGGCGATTCACACAGATCCATCGATCATACAAATGCGTACAGGCAGGGAATGGATTTCCTGTCAGACAAACCAGGAAGGAACCTGGTGTCTTAAACATATTACATGGAGGTAATTTATTATGGTAGTACAGCACAACATGCAGGCAGCAAATGCCAACAGAATGCTTGGTATCACAACAAGCGCACAGGCTAAGAGCACAGAGAAACTTTCATCAGGATACAAGATCAACCGTGCAGCAGATGATGCAGCAGGACTTGCTATTTCCGAGAAGATGAGATCACAGATCCGTGGTCTTGACAGAGCTTCAACAAACGCTCAGGATGGTGTATCAGTAGTTCAGACAGCTGAGGGTGCTTTAAACGAAGTTCATTCAATGCTTCAGCGTATGAACGAGCTTGCTACACAGGCTGCTAACGATACCAATACTTCTCAGGATAGAAGCCAGATCCAGCTCGAGATCAATCAGCTTACATCTGAGATCAATCGTGTACAGTCTACTACACAGTTCAACACTATGAACCTTCTGGATGGTTCTTTCACAGGTAAGAATCTTCAGGTTGGATCACTTTCAGGTCAGAGCATCACACTGAACATCAGCAACATGAGCGCAGGCAGCCTCGGAGTCAGCAGACTCAAGATGTCAAGCTTCACATCAGCTGGTTCAGCTATGTCAGCTATCCAGAAAGCTATCGACAAGGTTTCTACTCAGAGAGCTAACCTTGGTGCAGTTCAGAACAGACTTGAGCACACTATCTCTAACCTTGATAACGTATCTGAGAATACTCAGTCAGCTGAGTCACGTATCCGTGATACAGATATGGCTAAAGAGATGGTTACCTACAGTAAGAACAACATTCTTATGCAGGCAGGTCAGTCAATGCTTGCACAGGCTAACCAGTCTAACCAGGGAGTTCTTTCTCTCCTTCAGTAATAGCTATTCGACAGGCTTAGCGCCTGCATGACTTTACGATTTAGATAGTGCACAATACCGCGTGGGCGGCGCCGGAAGTCCGAATCATACGGACTTCCGGCTTTTTGTTTTTTGGGGAAACTGCATGACGAAGGTAATTACTTACGGTACATTTGATCTGTTCCATCAGGGCCATTACAATCTGTTAAAAAGAGCGAAGGAGCTTGGAGACTATCTGATAGTCGGAGTTACTTCAGAGCATTTTGATGAGAACCGTGGCAAAATAAACGTTGTCGAGGATGTCCTGACCAGAGTCCAGCACGTGAAGGACACGGGATTCGCAGATCAGATAATCATAGAGGATCACGAGGGACAGAAAATAGAGGACATTCAGAGATACGGAGTCGATATTTTTACAGTTGGAAGCGACTGGGTTGGTACCTTCGATTATCTGAATCAGTACTGCAAAGTCATATATCTTCCCCGGACACCGGATATCTCATCTACAACTATCAGATCAAATATGTTCCACCCGATAAGGATTGGAATCGTGGGAACCGGAAGAATGGCACCGCGATTTATTTCAGAGGCCAAGTACGTCAGTGGAGCACAGATTATCGCAGCGTATAATCCTATAAAGGAAGCAAAGGATTTTTACGATTTCAGGAAGAAGTTTCCGTCGCTGATTTACGAGACTGACAACTATGAGCGTTTTCTTGAGGAGATAGATGCAGTGTACATAGCATCTCCAAATGAGACACACTTCGACTATGCGAAAAAGGCGCTGCTTCTCGGAAAGCATGTGCTATCAGAAAAACCACTTGCTTTTACAAAATGGGAGACGCAGACACTCTATGATCTGGCTGATTCTAAGAAACTGGTGCTTCTAGAGGCTGTGAAGGCAGCATACTGTCCGGGTTTTCAGGAGCTCATCAATGTCGCGAAAAGCGGCAAAATCGGAGAGATACGAGATATCGAGGCCGATTTTACCAGACTGGCTGCTGAAGATTCAAGAGAGAGAGCGGACGCGAGGTATGGCGGCGCTTTTTACGAGTTCGGACCGTCTGTCCTCGTTCCGATTATAAAGCTTTTAGGTACAGACTATAAAGATATTTCGTTTCACAGTATTTTTGATGAAAACGGAGTCGATATATATGATAAAATGAATATATACTATGATGATGCGATGGCATCAGCCAGAACCGGAGTAGCGGTAAAGACAGAGGGACAGCTGGTTATCGCAGGAACAAAAGGCTATATCCTGGCACAGTCACCGTGGTGGCTGACAAAGCACTTTGAAGTCAGATATGAGGATTCCGCCAGAATCGAGTCCTATGATCCGCCATTCAGAGGAGACGGACTTCGATATGAGATAAGTGAATTTATCAGAAAAATTGCCGGATTTTCAAGAAACGGATATAAGCTGACTTCTGATGAATCGATTTTTATGGCTGAAATCATAGAAAAATACACGGAGTACAAAGAACATCATTCGGATAAAAAATCCGAATGATATTTGCGAGGAATATAATGAAGCTAGATTTTCCAGAGGATTTTTTCAAAGAAGAGGTAAGGGACGGTTTTACAATATCAGCGGAGATGAAGCGTGCCTGGGGAGCTGAGCTTGAGGTACTTGCAAAGGTCGATGATGTCTGCCGTGAATACGGAATCCGGTACTTTGCGCTGTACGGTACACTGCTTGGCGCGGTAAGAGACGGGGGATTCATAGCCTGGGATGACGATATCGATATCGGTATGCTCCGAAGCGATCTGCTGACCTTTGAAAGGATAGCTCCGGAGGTCCTGCCGGAAGATCTTCACCTGATTACATACCAGAATCTGAAGGGCTATAACTCCATGGTACCAAGAGTCGTAAATGGAATTAAATTCCCTGAATCAGTAGAGGCGCTTAAGACCAGAATGGACAACTATCATGGCTGCCCATATATAGCCGGGATAGATATTTTCCCGGTGGATTATATTCCGGAAGGAGAGGATGGGGAAATACAGAATGCTCTGCTGGAAATCGTCGAAGGATGCCGTCAGGGCTGGCTGGATGATCAGGTATCACTGGCTGAAAAGAGGTACAGAACAGTTCAGTTAGAAAAAACTCTGAATGTCACAGTTAAGGAAAGTGAATCTGTAAGCGATATCGAAAATCAGCTGATAAAGCTGGAGGATGCGGTCTGCGCCATGTATGGACCTGAAGATACTGATAAGGCCGGAATAGTAATGATAAATCTGAAGCTGCCTGCTGAGCTATTTACCCATACCAGGATGCAGCCTTTTGAATTTACGGAGATACCTGTTCCAGTGGGCA
>JBJELA010000452.1:0-4102 GCA_051878915.1 Candidatus Weimeria sp. | reverse complement strand
GTGGCGTAGTTGGTAACGCGCGACCTTGCCAAGGTCGAGACCGCGGGTTCGAGCCCCGTCCATCGCTCGCTTATGGAACTGCCTGAGGGCAGTTCTTTTTTTGCATATCCGGTGATTTTACCCGGATTGTAAAATCGGCTCCAATCTGATATGATATCAGGTGGTTATTTTTCACGGCATGCTTCTGTGGGTGTTCACGACGGACGCACATGGTCTGCGGTCTGATTGGGGGAGGTGCCTTGAATAGTAACATCAGTTGATATGCATTTTTTAAAGAAATGCAGAGAACGCTTCAGGAGGACTGATGAGACGATACGCGAATTACATTTTTGATCTGTATGGAACGCTTATAGATATTGAGACAAATGAAAAAAGCCCGGCGCTGTGGAAACGGATGGCGCAGCTTTACTCTGTTTACGGGGCGGACTATAAGCCGCAGGAGCTGCATAAGGCCTATCTTAAGACAGTGCGTGAGGAAGAGGAAAGCCTCGGGCGGGAGAACGGTTCTGATTACCCGGAGATCTCACTCGAGAATGTCTTTGTAAGGCTTTACAGGGAAGCCAGGCACCATCATGAGTCGGTGCTGCAAATCCCGGACGAACAGATGGAGGCATTTTCCACATTCATAGCGAACGCGTTCAGAGTGCTTTCGAGAAAGAGAATAAGCGCTTACGATAACACTGAAAAAGTGCTCCGCGCCTTGAAAGAGCGCGGCTGCGGCGTGTACCTGCTGTCGAATGCGCAGTATATTTTTACAATGCCGGAGATAGAGCAGACAGGCCTTACAAGCTACTTCAACGGGATCTATATCTCTTCGAAGAAGGGCGTCAGGAAGCCTGATCCGGCCTTTATGCTCGGGCTTCTGGAGGAATACGGCTTGGACAGAAATGACTGCGTCATGGTAGGAAACGACTACGATTCAGATATCGGGATAGCAGCATCGGTAGGAATGGACAGCATTTTTATAAACAGCTTCAGGCTGTCCGGGGAAGAGAAGCAGAAAAGGCTTGATGCCATGAGAGAGCGGGTAGGCTGCGCGGATTACGAGCCGGTGCTTACGGTAAGAGAGATCGGCGGTATTATCTGAATCGCGAAGCTTGTATCAGGAAAGGAAGAGCGGATGAGCCAGGCAGACGTTATTTTTAAAAGGATGTGCCGCGATATAATCGACAATGGCACAGATACGAGGGGAGAAGCCGTGCGCCCGCACTGGCCGGACGGTGAGGCGGCATATACGGTAAAGCAGTTCGGCGTAGTGAACCGATACGACCTGCGTGAGGAGTTTCCGGCAGTGACACTCAGACGTACCGCGATAAAGAGCGCGACCGACGAGATCCTCTGGATCTGGCAGAAGAAGTCGAGCAACATCCATGACCTTCATTCGCATATCTGGGATGAATGGGCAGACGCTGACGGGAGTATCGGAAAGGCTTATGGATATCAGCTCAGCAAAAAATACCGCTGGAACGATATCAATGAAGACGGCCTTAAAAAAGTATACGGTGAAGATTTCAGGCAGTCTGTTCTTGAGGTCGTAAACAGAGACGGGATCTATTGCACGTCTGAAGGAGAAGAGATAAAGGACTTTACAAAGTACCATGTATGGCACGATGCCAGTAGCGGTGTATATCTGATGGATCAGGTCGACAAGGTATTGTACGATCTCAAGGTCCACCCGTTTTCAAGGCGGATAATGACGAATCTCTATGACTTTGCGGATCTGTCTGAGATGAACCTTTACCCGTGCGCTTACAGCTGCACCTTCAATGTCACAGAGGAAAACGGGCAGAAGGTCCTGAACATGCTTTTAAACCAGCGCTCACAGGATACGCTTACAGCGAACAACTGGAACGTCTGCCAGTACGCGGTGCTTCTTGAGATGATAGCGCGTGATACAGGTATGATTCCCGGCGTGCTTCTGCATGTGATAGCGGACGCCCACATCTACGACAGGCATATCCCGCTTGTGGAAGAGCTTATCTCGAGGCCCGAGCATCCGGCGCCAGACTTCTGGCTCAACCCTGAAAAGCACGACTTCTACTCATTTACAAGAGATGATGTACGGCTGGATAATTATGAAACCGGAGAGCAGATAAAGGATATTCCGGTAGCAATCTGACCGGAAGAAACGGGACGAACCTCATTGTTGATAAATTTGTAACGAAGGAGATCATATGCAGGCAATTGCGGCAGTTGATAATAATTGGGCTATTGGTTACAAGGGGAAGCTCCTCACAAGCATCCCCGAGGATATGAAGCTTTTCAAGCGCGAGACGACTGGAAACGTCGTCGTTATGGGCAGAAAGACACTTGAGAGCTTTCCGGGCAGAAGACCGCTGCCAGACAGGACAAACATAGTGCTTACGTCCTTCGCGGATTACCAGTGCAGGGGCGCGATAATAGTCCACTCGATCGATGAATTATTCGACCGCTTATCAGATTACGACACTGAAAAAATATACGTAATCGGCGGAGAAACCATATACCGCCAGCTGATCCCATACTGCGACAGGGCGATAATCACCAGAATAGATATGGATTACGACGCGGATGCTTTTTTCCCGGACCTCGATAAGGAGGACGGCTGGGAATTAGAGGCGGAGAGCGAGGAACAGACATATTTCGATCTGTGCTACACATTTACTCAGTATAAGAACAAGAAAGTGAAGACATGGACATCACAGGAAGAAAACTGATAGTAAAGGCTTTGGCAGAAGAGGGAGTAGATACTATTTTTGCCTATCCGGGCGGAATGGTGACGGATATACTTGACGAGCTCTACAAGCAGGAGGACAAGTTTCATATCGTGCTGCCCCGCCACGAGCAGGCACTGATACATGAGGCTGAGGGCTACGCGAGGCAGAGCGGAAGGACAGGAGTCGCCATAGTGACGAGCGGTCCGGGAGCCACAAATACGATCACGGGAATCGCTGACGCTCACTACGACTCGATCCCGCTCGTTGTCATAACAGGACAGGTGGCACAGTCGCTTATCGGAAACGACGCGTTCCAGGAGGTCGACATAGTCGGCATGACCAGAAGCATCGTAAAATACGGCGTAACGGTCCGTGACAGAAACAGCCTTGGCCGGATTCTCAAAATGGCCTTCTATATAGCGTCGAGCGGAAAGCCCGGCCCGGTGCTTATCGATATTCCGAAGGATATCCAGCAGAAGAGCGGACCGGATGAGTACCCGGATCATGTGGATATCAGAGGCTACAAGCCGAATACATCTGTGCATATCGCGCAGCTGAAGCGCGCCTACAAGACCTTAAAAAACGCGAAGAAGCCGCTGATCCTTGCCGGCGGCGGAATACATATCTCGGGAGCCGAGAAGCTTCTGACTGATTTTGCCAGAAAAATGAACGTTCCGGTAGTAACTACAGTCATGGGCAAGGGAGCGGTCCCTGAGGATGATCCGCTCTACGTCGGAAATTCAGGAATGCACGGCCGCTATGCCGCAAATATGGCTGAGATGGAGTGTGACGTTCTTTTTTCAATTGGTACACGATTCAACGACCGGATCACAGGTGATCTGAACGAGTTCGCGCCAAAGGCAAAGATAGTCCACCTCGATATTGATACAGCTTCGATTTCAAGAAATGTCGTGGTTGATGTGCCTGTCGTATCAGACGCTTCACTTGCTCTTTCACATCTGCTCGAGTGGGCGGAGCCGCTCGATACGGCGGAGTGGCGTAGTCAGATAGCTGCCTGGCAGGAGGAGCACCCTCTGCAGTGCGTGGTTTCAAAGAAACTTAACCCGCAGACCATAATGGAGGCCATTTCCAGGACCTTCGGAGAGGCCACCTATGTCACTGACGTCGGACAGCACCAGATGTGGGCCACACAGTTTCTTATGCTTCGCGGGAATTCAAGGATGATCACCTCAGGAGGCCTTGGAACAATGGGCTTTGGATATCCAGCGTCGTTAGGCGCGAAGGAAGCTGACCGTGACAGGATGGTTGTATGCCTTACAGGAGACGGCGGTTTTCAGATGAATATGCAGGAGCTTGCCACTTCGGTCTGCGCGGATATCCCTGTCACGATCTGCCTTTTCAACAACCGCTATTTAGGCATGGTAAGACAGCAGCAGCAGTATTTT
>JBJELA010000451.1:0-4126 GCA_051878915.1 Candidatus Weimeria sp. | reverse complement strand
TGAAAAACAGAAGGTTTATGGATATAAGGTTACTGAAGTAGAAAAATTCACGCCGGAGATCCGTGGAAATGAGATGTTCGATGCGGCAATTGTGGCCCATGGCGGTACGATTATGGCGGTTCTTTCAGCTCTTGCGGGCGGCGATTATTTTTCGTATGAAGTAAAACCAGGCGAAGGGTATGAGTTTACAGTTGAAATCAGTTAAGACCGCTTTCAGAAAGATTCAGTGGTATTGCGGCGTGAAGATATTTTATTGTGATAGTGACAGGGTAGAAATGTGGATATTATAAAATTACATCTGTGCGGGTTCGCGCTTGGGTTTGTTCTGGACCTTATCGTAGGAGATCCGCACTGGTTTAAGCTTCATCCCGTAAGAATAATGGGCGCTCTGATAGGAGCTCTCGATAAATTTTTCTTAGGAGAAAAGAAAGATGTCGGGCACAAGGCGGATCTGGACGGAAGAGTCGACTTAAGGCAGTTTGCGCAGGGATTTTTTACAATGGTGCTCGTGACAATTCTTTCAATCCTTGTTCCTGCGGGAATCCTGTACCTGTGTTACGAGGCGGATCAGTATCTCTTCATCGCTGCAGAGGCGGTCCTTACCTGCATGTGCCTTTCAACGGCGTCCCTTATCAGGGAGACGTCTCCTGTGAAAAAAGCCCTTCTCAAGGATGATATATATGCTGCGGCGAAGAGCCTTTCCCGCGTGGTAGGAAGAGATACGGACAGGCTTTCGGTAGCAGGGATTATCAGGGCAGTCATTGAGACTCTGGCTGAGAATTTAAGTGACGGAATAATTTCACCTGTCATATATCTTGCGATTTTCGGGCCATGTGGTGGAATGGCCTTCAAGGCGATAAGTACAGGGGATTCCATGATCGGGTATAAGAATGCGAGATATTTTTCATTTGGAAGAGCAGCTGCGAAGGCGGATGATGCTTTAAATTACATTCCCGCAAGGATAAGCGCAGCGCTTATAATGATCTCGGCTTTTTTTATTAAGGGGCTGAGTGCCGGAGATGCCCTTCGGACGTACAGGAAAGACCATGGAAAAACAGAAAGTCCGAACGCGGGCTGCCCGGAATCAGCGATGGCAGGAGCACTTACCCTCACGCTCGGCGGCCCGGCATACTACGGCGGCAGGCTGCAGGACCGCCCGATGCTCGGAGATTTTACCAGGCAGCCAGAGATACGCGATATCTCGCTGTCACAGAAAGCTGTCGTCATAAGCTCGGTAATCTGTGCGGCGCTGGCGTGCCTTATCATATGGTGCTTTTGCATTTAAAAAAAGCGTTGCCTTTCACAGTCATTGCGGCCTCTCTGTTTATTGAAATGACCGCCGCCGGTGTGTTATACTTTAGTCCGTAGGAAACAAAAATCGTTCAGAAAAGAGGAGCTTTAGATATGCAGTACCATGGCGGAGACGTATACAGAAATAAGGACGTACGGCTGGACTTTTCGATAAATACAAATCCCCTTGGCGTTCCGCCAAAGGTGCTTGAGGCTGCGAGAGGCGCAGTGGAGCTGCTGGGGCAGTACCCGGATCCGCAGCAGGAGGAGCTCAAGAAAAAAATAGCCGACGTCTTAGTCTGCGAGCTGGATGAGGTGCTTGTTGGAAATGGTGCTTCAGAGCTCTTTCTGGATATAGTTTTCACATTCATGCCGAAAAAAATAGGCGTTGTGACTCCTTCCTTCGGAGGCTATAAGTACGCGGCTGAGGCCTGCGGCGCAGACTTAATAGAGTATCCTCTCAAGGAGAAATCAGGATACGAAGTCGATGACGGCATCTCTGAAATGCTCGATTCAGGAATAGATCTGCTGTTTCTCGCGACTCCCAATAACCCGACGGGAAGGACGATCCCGCTTCCAGTTCTGGAGAGAATCTTAAAGCACTGCCAGAGGAAAAATATTATTGTCGTTATGGACGAGAGTTTCATGGATCTCTGCGATAAGGTCGATGACTATGAGGATTTTTTCTTCAAGAGCACCTTTGACAATGTCGTCAGGGTATCGGCGTTTACCAAATCCTTCGCTATGGCTGGCGTAAGACTTGGATTTCTCAGGGCTCCGAGGAAAATCGCTTCGCAGATCGCCAGGCATCAGAGTGAGTGGAACGTTTCTATTCTGGCTGAAAAGTGCGGACTTGCGGCACTCGATGAGAGGGATTATCTCGCAAGGAGCAGGGCGTTTCTCCGCGGTGAGAGAGGCTTTGTGCAGAGCGGGCTTATGGGAATGGGCTTCATGGTATTCCCGGGTGAGGCTGATTTTCTTATGATAAAGACTGATTTTCCGCTGTATGACAGGCTTCTCGAAAAGGATATCCTGATCCGTGACCTGAAGGATTTTGACGGCCTGAACGGCAACTACTACAGGATAGCGATAAAGAGCCGTCCCGATAATATGCAGCTTCTCGCCGCAGTGCAGGAGGCAGTAAATGCAAGGTGACATCGAAAAAATAAACGAGGGCTCCGCCGGATCAGATGAAGGCGGGAAAAAGGAATTCCTCTTTGTAAAACCGGGCGAGATAGAAAAAGAGAGCTTCCGCATCATAGGAGAGGAGCTTGAGGAGCAGGGCATTCAGCTGGAAAAAATAAAAGCTCCGTACATAAAAAGGTGCATCCACACGAGTGCTGATTTTTCCTATGCAAAGACGCTGTATTTTTCAAAGGACGCGATTGAGACACTTGAGGGGCTGATAAAGGGCGGCGCTTCGATCATCTGCGATACAAATATGGCTCTTGCCGGTGTAAATAAAACCGCTCTTAAGAATAATAACTGTAAAGCCTTCTGCTTTATGGCCGACGAGAGGATCATGGAGATCTCGAAGAGTGAAGGGATCACAAGAGCAGCGGCATCCATGCAGGCGGCCGCTCATCTCGAAGGAAAGAAGATCTTCGCGGTCGGGAACGCGCCGACAGCCCTTATCGAGCTCGAAAAGCTTCACCGTGAGAAAGGCTTCGAGCCTGATTTTATCATTGGAGTGCCTGTCGGCTTCGTAAATGTCGAATACGCAAAGGAGCTTATCATAAAAAGCGGCATTCCCTGCATTGTAAACAGAGGCAGAAAGGGCGGAAGCAATATAGCTGCCTGCCTTGTGAACGCCGCGCTCTATTCAGTAGAACACAGAACCCTATGAAAAATTTACGATACGGTTTTACTACAGGTTCAGCCGCGGCCTTTTCAGCAAAGGCTGCCACCTGTGACCTGCTTTTCGGATTCATTCCAAAAGACATTTCGGTGATGACGCCAAAGCAGATCCCCTATTCCCCTTCATATAACAATCCCGGAAAGGGAGTCGTCGAGGTCAGAAAATTTGCTGGTGATGATCCGGATGTCACAGACGGCATGACGATAAGGGCATGTGTAACAGCCGAAACCGTGGATGATCCGGGGAGCGGTGCAGTAGTAACGATCGATGGCGGCAGGGGTGTTGGCAGAGTCACAAAGCCCGGACTTGACCAGCCTGTCGGAAATGCCGCGATAAACCATGTGCCTCGTCAGATGATAACTGAAAATGTGCTCGAGGTCTGCAGGGCAGCTGATTTTACTGGCAAAATAAACGTCATTATCGAGGCAGACGGCGGCGAAGAAATTGCGAAAAAGACGTTTAATCCGCGCCTCGGAATAGATGGAGGGATCTCTATCCTTGGAACCACAGGGATAGTAGAGCCGATGAGCGATGAGGCCCTGGTCGATACTATAAGGGTTGAGATCCACCAGAGAAGGGTGCTTGGAGAAAAGAAGCTTCTGATGGCGTTCGGAAATTACGGACAGGAATTTCTGCTTGAGGACTACGGCATCAACCTGGACACAGCCGTGATGTGCTCGAATTTTATTAAAGACGCTTTAACGATTGCGGCGGATGAGGGCTTCACGGAGATCATTCTGGCCGGTCACCTGGGAAAAATAGTCAAGGTCGCCGGCGGTTTTTCAAATACACACTCAAAGTACGGCGACTGCAGGATGGAGATTCTTACGTCGGCTCTTTTAAGATCAGGGGCAGACTGTACGATAAATGACGCGAGGAAGCTCTCACAGATGAATACGACTGAGGAGGCAGCTGATTTTCTCGCGGAAAAAGGGTATCTGGCAGATGTTATGTCCGTGATCATGGATGAGATCCATG
>JBJELA010000450.1:0-4150 GCA_051878915.1 Candidatus Weimeria sp. | reverse complement strand
TATGCCAGCGGTATCAGATGGTGTGGTTCCATATACGGTGTCCCGCTTCCGGACCTTACGAAGGTCTCATGTGCCGGATCTGATTCGCAGAGATAATCGGCCTTTTCAAGGGCATTGAGCGATGTTTTTCTGTTCCGCCTTACTGTCTTTATCCCATTCTTTTCGACATACTCGATCTTCTTCCCGGTAAGGCCCCTGTAGTGGAAGTCTTTCTTTCTGCCGGAGGCTTCTTCCTGGGAAATATTTTCAAGGTCTTTTAGCAGCAGCTCGTCCTGTTCCTTTTCTGCTTTAAGGACTGTATCCATAGGCACAGTTATCGGCAGGTGGCACTGTTTCCCTGTACGCTTCTCATCTTTTACGACCGATACAGACGCGTCTATCATGGGAAGCAGTTCCTTGTGCACTATCACGGGCTCTACCCATTCCAGGGCAAGCCGCCTGTCTCCGGCAGATTCTGAGCCTTTCCAGTAATGGTGCCAGTGTGCTCTTCTCACATGCGGAGGGACAGGCGACCCCGTGCCGGCCTGATGGGGAACATTCTCATAATTCTTTCTTGCAGCCTTCCACTGTTTCATATGGATGGAGAACTGCTCTCCCACGTCTATCCTGCATACTTCCCGCGGGATATTCTTCACGCAGCCTGGCTTTGCTGGCCTGTATGGTCTTCCTTCGAAAGGCTTTTCATTGAGCTCTGCGTTATCGGCACACAGGTATAAAAGGGCATTGAAGAAGAAAGTCATGAACTCCTTTGTGACATTCACACCGTTAGGATCATCTACGTAGCTGTTTTGCATGATCTCTTCTGCAAAGTCCTTTATAGTCCTGTCCCTGACATTGTCTATCCTGTATTCGTTTGCGAGTATGGTCGCGAGATTGTTATCTATGTTGCTTGCCCCATCAGACGTATTGCTGAATACGACAAGCGAGAAGTATCTTTCTCCTTTGTAGTCTGATACACTTATCAGTACGGATGATGGCTTTATCCCTCTTATAAGCCTGAATTGCTTAAGGCTTAATATTATCCCGAACTGCCTGTACGGCAGCCTGTCAAGAAACGACACTGTAAGGTCATCCGCTATGTCCTGTGTCATGAGAGCGTCTTCCATCTCATCTGTAAAGACAAAGGAAATCTTTGTCTGGCACCATTCGTCAAGCGTTCTGTAAGCTGCCCCTGAGCGGAGTATATGGTTATAGGTTGTCTGGCCGTCTTTTACTGCATAATTGTTTACCGCGTCATACAGAGAGAACGCTTCGTCCACGTGTCCATATGCACCGCAGAGGTACGGCGTTGTAGGTGAGTCAAGAAATCTTGTCTCCCATTCACGCAGCAGGCTCCTGTCATGCATCCTGTCCCATTTTATGAATGAGCGGATCACATTATCTTCGTCCATGAGCCTGTGTATGACATCTTCTGCCGTATGCACCCGCTTTCTGTCAGGGGTTTCTGTTATCGTGCCGTGAGGAGAAGGCGTATACCCTCCTGCGGACATGCTTCGCATCATGCTATCTATGTCCGTGCCCGCAGCAGGCGTGAGCCCCGAAGGACCGGGGATGAAGCCGCCTGAAGGATAAGCTTCTTTTTCTTTTTCAGACTTTGCCATATACAGATTTTCCTTATATCCTTCTTTTGTTACGGTCTCCCGTGTTCTCTTAACCACAATTCATTAGCCAAATTGCCCAAAATACTTGCCAGATCTGTGCATTTCCCTGCAAAATCTAGTAAGAATGCCACGTGAGTACTCAAGTAATGAAGTTTCTCGCCTTAGAAAGCAATACCGTCTTTAATTTTTTGTCGTTGGCTTTCTGTCAAGATTGAATGTTCTACATATCGATAATTGTCATGCAACCATTGTACAGTATCCTCACGAAAAGAATTCACTGGTGACACAATACGTGCTGTTCCAAAATCTAATTTCCCATTTTTATAATTGCAACAAATAAATCTATTATCACCATCTCCAGTAATAAAAAGTTGATCAATCAAAATTTTACCTGATGAATTAACCATATTAGGAGCATTTTCAATACTATCAAGGTTGTCAACGAAACTTTCAAATGACAACCAAAGGAGGAATCTATCGTAACCATCTTTGTTAGTTTCTTTTATAACGAAAGTATCCATTTTAGTTCCTCCTCCTACCTCAAAGGCGGAAGCTTAATGTATCTGCCATCGCCCGATATCCTCTCAACTATCTCTTTTCCAATATCATAGAGTGCTGTACCCGCTTCCTTTGAAAAGAGCATATCCATAAGCCTTCTGCAGGTTCTTGGCCATTCAGACATATATCTGTAATATATCTCTGCGATATCCGATAAGGTAAGCGGTCTGATATGAATGTTTTTGGCATAAGGGCTTTTCTTCCACTCAATGAATGCCTTTCCATTCGGAAAGAACAAAAGTTGGATATCTACCTGCTCATCCCTTGTTCCCCATATGGGCACCGAAGTGATATTCCCGCGCCAGTCTATAGTTGTGCTGGAATATATGGAGATAGTAACTATCGTATTTTCTCCTTTCCCTTCAGGAGCATTATAGTATCTGTCATAACTTATCACGGCAGAAGGAAATCTGACAGTGATGGCTTTCGGGGCGCCTTTTATCTTTTCTGCAGCAGTGCGAAATATGGCAGCGAATTCGCTTGATACGGATGTTTCCATGAATTCATCTTTAAGGTGTCCGTCTTTATCCGCAAATGCTTTTGAGAAGTCGGGGAAAAGACTTTTTTTGTCTGTTTCACCTTCAAGTGCTCTCTTTATTCTCTCAGGATGCATGGCATCAGCTTTTACCACTGAAAGAAGCTCAGGGATATCAAAAGAGGTACCTCTGTCAAAAATACTGCTTTTGTCTTGCCTCTCATTGTTTATTTGACTTATAAGTCCGGGATACCCTGTACTTTTTGCACGATTACTTCTGTATATCCTGTGCCTTCTCAAGAGATTTTTCTCATATCTGGCAAAATATGGGACAAGGGACTTAAGGATATCTGTATCTGCTCCATTACTATAAAGGTACATTACAGCAGAAAAAACAAGCCTTGTCTCAGGCCATCTGCTTATCCCTCTTTCGTTCTCATCCTTATCACTTTCTATCAAAAATTTTCCGTCTTTATTCTTGGAATAAACACTGTAAATCTTTCTTATGTTGTCTTCAGGCATACCAAGACGATAAAGAGAAAGAAGCACTTCTCTTGGAAAGCTGCAGGGATAAGATAAGACAAAATCAAGAGTATCGTGATAGGATAAATTCTCTGATGCCTTTACTTTTATCTCTTTTTTGCCTAGTCCCACATAGCTTATGCAGACGATCTCTCCGCCAAACACAAGTTCAGGGCATTCGCTCTGCTGAACAAGTGCATCTTTTACTGAAGCACCGAGAAGGAGCTGCTCTGATATGGCATTAAGTTCTTTTTCAGATCTGTCGGTAAGCGATGCAAAGTCTTTAAGGACATCCTCAGATATCCCCGCTTTCTTAAGCCTTTTAATGATAGCTTCGTGACATTTCTTCATGGATTTCCTCCTAATCTTTTTTCGGTAAAATTTTATCAGAATGATTAAGCTTTCCTGCTACAATCTTTTGTGTTTTTCCAGTATCCTTTAAGGCCTCAGATATTTCTGACAATGCCTCATCACGGTTTGCAAATCTTATACCCGCTTTCTTAAATGAACTAAGCACCTGTCTTCGTATGTCGGAACATACCGCAAACGAAGAGTCTACATCCTTAGCCCAGACGGTGACATTTAAAACAACGCCCTCGTCAGATAACGATGATACCTGAACGGAAGTCTCCTTCTTTTTCTCGGGAAGCGTCCGCTCTGTGCATATCTTTTCTACTATCTTTATTGCAAGGTTGATATCCGAGTCATATGCCACAACGAACTGTAAGGTACGCCCCGCATTGGCTGTATAGTCAAGGTTGTGTATAGTGCTTGTGTTTACGACACTGTTCGGAATGATGACTACTTCTCCATCGTACTTGGTAAGTATCGTATGTCTTAGCGTGATACTCTTTACTATCCCATCTGCAAGTTCGCTTCCTCCGGAGATTATCCTTACCTTATCTCCTACCGAGAATGGATGCGAGACAGACAGGGAAAGTCCCTCCATACTTTGTATCAGTTATTACTGTCTTTTCGATGAACTTAAGACACT
>JBJELA010000449.1:0-4168 GCA_051878915.1 Candidatus Weimeria sp. | reverse complement strand
GTCCTCTAAGATCTTCTTTTCTTTTCTGAAACCATAGAGCTCTCCGTTGCAGACTACTGCGCTGCCGTTTAAAACGAACGGCTGCATGCCCTCCGGGGTAAGTCCCATGATGGAAAGTCTCTGGAAACCGAGCCTTTTGCTTCCAAAGTCCATTATCCTCTCATCGTCTGGTCCTCTGGAATGAGTCTTTGCAAAATGCTCTTTGAACGAAGCGTCGGAAATACCTGTTATATCCTCGACCGCTAAAATAGAACACATAAAGTTACCTCTTTTCTTTTCCTGTTTTCAGACAAAAAGCGCCACGGACTCCTTTCAAATGTGAAATCCGCAGCGCCTTTGCCGTTCAAACTTAAGTTGTAAAAAGTATAGGACTTTTATATCCCTTTGTCAAGGGTTTATTTCGTTTTCTTGTCCGTAGTTTCTTCTTTAGCTGCATCCTCAGGCTTCTCAACTGCAGCAATGGCAGCCTTCTGCATAGGGATACGGCAGTTTTTGTTCGAGCCGAACTCAACGATTATTGTGTCATCATCTATATCGATAACGACTCCGTAAAAACCGCTTGTAGTAAGGACTGTATCACCGACTGCAAGTGAATTCATGAGCGCGTTCTTCTTCTTGGTCTCTTTCTGCTGAGGACGGATCATAATAAAATACATGAATACGAAAAGTATTACGATCCAGATCAGTGCCATAAGTCCGCCGCCAGATGTTGACTTGCTTAAAAATAATGGATTAAACATTTTTGCCTCCTGATATTCAAAAAACTTTAATCATTCTAACTGATTTGGCGTATTAAGTCAATCGGTTGTTATAATTTTTCTGATGAGCGTGCCTTAAGCCTGTTCCTTTGAAACCTCTGTAAGCTCTTCCAGCTTGTTTTTCTTGAATGAAGCGTACTCTCCCGCGTCTATCGCGTCACGGATCTGCTCCATCAGATGATTGTAAAAATAAAGGTTGTGGAGCACACAGAGTCTCATGCCGAGCATCTCCTTAGCCTTCAGCAGATGATGGATGTAGGCCCTTGAATATGTGCGGCAGGCAGGACACTGACAGCCCTCCTCAATCGGTCTCATATCCCTTTCGTAGCGGGCATTAAAAAGGTTTCTCTTTCCCTTGTTCGTATATACGTGGCCATGTCTTCCGTTTCTCGACGGATAGACGCAGTCAAAGAAATCGATTCCTCTGTCTACTGCCTCGAGAATGTTTGCCGGGGTACCGACTCCCATCAGATAGGTAGGCTTATCCTGTGGCAGATAAGGTACTACGACATCGAGGATATGGTACATCTGCTCGTGGGACTCTCCTACCGCAAGGCCTCCTACTGCATAGCCATCGAGGTCTAACTCGCTTATCCTCTTTGCGTGGTCTATACGGATATCCTCGTAGATGGCTCCCTGGTTTATCCCGAATAACAGCTGCTGCCTGTTTATCGTATCCTCACGGGCATTTAACTCCGCCATCTTATTTTTGCAGCGGACAAGCCAGCGGTACGTACGGTCAACCGAATTTTTGACGTAATCGTATTCAGCCAGCGCATTCGGGCACTCATCGAAGGCCATCGCTATCGTAGAGCCGAGATTCGACTGGATCTGCATCGACTCCTCCGGCCCCATGAAAATCTTATGGCCATCTATGTGTGAGCGGAAGGTTACGCCCTCCTCTTTAATTTTTCTGATATCTGCTAATGAATATACCTGGAAACCGCCGGAATCAGTAAGAATAGGCCGGTCCCAGACCATGAACTTATGAAGGCCGCCGAGCTCCTTTATCGTCTCATCGCCGGTACGTACATGGAGATGATAGGTATTTGAGAGCTCGATCTGAGTTCCTATCTCATGAAGGTCATCAGTCGATACAGCTCCCTTTATCGCTCCGACAGTGCCGACGTTCATAAAGACCGGCGTCTCAACCGTACCGTGAACCGTCCTGAAGGTAGCTCTTTTCGCACGGCCGTCGACCTTACGTAAAATGTATTCTGCCATATTATAATTTTATCCTGTCAATCCTTGCTGACTGATTTATAAGAAATGCATCCGCGAGAGTCAGCGCTGTCATGCACTCGACAACCACAACCGCTCTCGGAACTATGACCGGATCATGTCTTCCCTTTATTTCAATAGTCGTATCACTGCAGGTGTCAGTCACAGTCGACTGCTCCCTCGCGATAGAAGGTGTAGGCTTTATATAAGCCCTGAGGATGATATCGCTTCCATCAGAGATCCCGCCGAGGATCCCGCCGGAATGGTTGGTCTTCTTGTGTACTCTTCCATTTTCCGCAAAAAACTCATCGTTGTTCACAGAGCCATTGGAAAGAGCCGCTTTGCACCCGTCTCCTATTTCAAAGCCCTTTACTGCGCCAATAGACATCACAGCATAGGCAAGCCTTGCGTCGAGCTTGTCAAAAACCGGCTCGCCAAGTCCTGCCGGAACTCCTGTGGCTACGCATTCTACAACGCCGCCTGCGGAATCCCTTTCCTTCATGCACTTCTTCAGATAATCAGCAGCCTTCTCATAGGCCTTATGGTCAGGCATGTAGAGAGGATTGTTCATGCATTCGTCCAGGTCAGTTTCTTCTATCTCAACAGGACCTATCGCCTTCGTATAGGCGTGAACTCCTATACCGAACTCATCTAAAAGCCTGGCCGCAACAGCGCCTGCTGCAACTCTCGCGGCCGTCTCTCTTCCCGATGACCTGCCGCCGCCACGGTAATCTCTGAAACCGTATTTGGAAAAAAATCCATAATCAGCGTGGCCCGGGCGGAATTTATCCTTGAGATCAGAATAGTCCTTCGAATGCTGGTCTTCATTTCTGATAAGGAGAGCTATCGGTGTCCCCTCAGTCTTTCCCTCGAAAACACCTGATAGTATCTCTACTCTGTCAGCTTCATTTCTCTTTGTCGTAAAAGCAGACTGCCCCGGCTTTCTCCTGTCCAGGTATTTCTGGATATCCTCTTCTGAGAGGTTAAGTCCTGCCGGAACACCGTCTACAATACAGCCAATCGCGGCGCCGTGTGATTCCCCGAACGTCGCCACCTTTAGAGCATCGCCAAATACTGAACCTGCCATATCTCTCCTTAATTAAGCTTTGCGATCCTGATGCTGTTCGGCTTGCCGACTTTTATAGGAGCATTCTTCAGAAGAATGATCTCGTTCTGATGATCTACGGTGAAGGTACGGATCTCATTTGAGTCGTGGTTTAACATGACGATAAACCTGCCTCCCGGTACTACAGCCATAGACTTCGGGAAATATCCGCTCGTAGGCATCTGACCCTTGTGTGTAAGCTTTCCGGTCTTCTCGTCACGGGCAAACCAGCTTACTCCATTGAAGCCATCTATAGAGACATAGACATACTTTCCGTCATCAGAGATGACCAGCTCACTTGAAAGGTCCGAAAGGTCAGCGCCATCCATGGATGGGATTACCTGAACCTGCTCAAAGTCAGGATTCTCTTTTCCTGTCCTGTATGAATATACCTCGATCTCGTTTGTAAGCTCATCAAGGATGTAGAGGAATCTGCCGTCGGCTGAGAATTTCTGTGCCCTTGGGCCTGAATCGAGGTTGCAGCGGATGGTATCGCAGAGGTGCATTCTGCCACGCTCGAAATCCAGCTTATAGACCTTTACCTGATTAAGGCCATAGTCAGCCGCAAGAAGGAACCTCTCATCCGGAGTAAGCCTTACGCTTGAAACCTTCGGGTGATCGAGTCTTCTCGCGGAAGCAGAGATGGCAACTCCCTGATGGAAGATACCGTCCGCGATCCCGGCAATGCTTCCGTCCTCGTTAAGCTTCATCATAGTTACTTTTCCATCATGGAAACCACCTACGAAGAGATAACGTCTATTGGAATCAGTCGTTACACAGCAGCCTCTCATGCCATCGATATCAGCCTGGTTGATCTTTGTGATGTCACCGTTTTCATCAATGGAAAAAGAAGCAACACCCTCATCCTCGATTGAATAGAGGAATCTTCTGTTCTTGGAAATTGCTGTATGGGACGCATTGCTGACCTTAACCTCAGCGCGTTCTGTTAAAATTCCGTTCTCCACATCTACATCATATACATGAATTCCCTTACTGTTCCCATGCGTATAAGTTCCTACATAGGCCACATATTTCTTATTCTCCATAAGTCTTGCCTCCTACCATACCCAGAATACTCAGGTAC
>JBJELA010000448.1:0-4181 GCA_051878915.1 Candidatus Weimeria sp. | reverse complement strand
GTCCCTCCATACTTTGTATCAGTTATTACTGTCTTTTCGATGAACTTAAGACACTTATCGGCGGCAACTTCAGCATACCTGTCCGATATTTCAGACCCACTTAATTTGCTGTACGGATTGCTACTGTTTTTCTCAAGTTCCCCTACTCTTTCTTTTGCTAATGCTGATGCTTCTTTTGCACTGACCATATCTTTACCTCAGCTCTTTTCGTTGACTGTTTTTGTTTTCTGCCGATATCTTTTTCTTATGCTTCGGTCTCTGTGGTATCCTTTGGAGTATCAGGGACATCATCTGAGTCCTTGTCCTCTCCGATGACACCTTTTTCGGCAAACTTCTTTACCGTCTCAGCTCCTTTATGGAGCTTCTGCTTCTGCCACTCCTCCTGTGACTTGAGCCTTTCAAGGATGAAGTTCTTTCCCTGAGCAAGTATCGCGATGCCTAAGGCTATAAGAATTATCTTTGTTTTTAACATACTGACTCTCCTCTCTTAAATGCTGCCCTGTTGTATCTTCTGTGCTTTGCGGCAAGAGACCTCATCGCCGCAGGGTTTGACATATTGTAGGCGGTGACCAGGATCTGTCCGTCGAAGATGAAGATATACTGCCCATATATCCTGTAATAGATGCCCTCTCTCGGAGTGCTTACAGTCTTTTCCTTGTAATCGAGCCATCTCTTTACGATGTTATCAGCGCCTTCTTTATCCTCTCCGACATCATAGATCTTTTTTACCATGCGCATGGCTGTGCTCTTCTTCCATCCGAGGCGCTTCTTAAGGCGCAACATCGCATGGTCTGATATGTAGATGTATCCCGGTTCAAGGAAGCTCCTTGTATGCCATTTTTCCACATCGTTTATGTCGATGTCTGACGCTGCGAATATCTCTTCCGCCAGCTCATTGTCAGCCTCTTCTTCCATAAGGGCTTTCTTTCCCGTGAAATAGAACGGTTTTGTCACTCCTTCTGTCCCATCCTTAAGGACGTATACGATGGTCTTCTTTGCTTCTGTCACATCTCTTACCTCACACATTTTATTTTTCCTTTCTGTTTTTTGGTTCAGCCTTACGGCTGATGTTTTGATGATTTTTTCTTCATATATGTTTTGGTAGAAACATGACGGCGTATCTTCTAAGGGATAAGAAAAGGCTCATTTTATGCGGTTTTCAAGGATTGTTCTTACGAAAATACAATAAATCATCGGAAAATATGTCCAAAACCTTACCCTATGTATATAGAAGGAAAAAATCTACAGTAAAAACACCGCGTTTCTGGGTGTGGGTATATGAAGGAATAAAGACAACAGATATAACCTTGAAGGTTATATTCCTGGAAATATTTTTGGAACAGCTTCAGACGGTACGCATTTTGGAAGAAAAAAATATTTTCTGCCGAACAAATCAGCTTCAGGTGAGTGATAGATAGTAGAAAGGAGAAAAGGCTATGATAAGACAGCCGTAAGCACTCAAAAAACACCGTATCCGCAGAGGAACAGAACTCAAAAAACCAAAGAAACTATAATATCCATAACACAAAGGAGATAAGAACATGACTAAAGAGACAGCAACAGAAACAGACGTAAAGGCAGAAGCAGAAGCTCCATGCAGCATGATGAAGCTTACAGACTCGATCGAAGATATGATCTATTATGCCGTAAAATATATGCAGGGCGTAAAGTACAACATCGACATCTTTATGAAGTTACCAGAGGAGACGGCAGAAAGAAAAGGAAAGCTGTTTTACGATGGCTTTAAGGAGATGGCTGATATGCTCATACACGAGGGAGAAAACCCTGACGGTATGCATATCGTTTCCTTTGAAAGCGGAAAGGAAGTCTACTATCCCATCATAGAGATAAACGCTCCTTATGATAAGACAGATGACATTGAAACAAAATACGGTCTGTCAGAGAAGAACTGTCCGACAAGCATATCCTACAACTCAAAGGAAAAGGCTGAAGATAAGGCAAAGGAATTCATAAAGGACAAGCCAGAGCTTGAGTACAGGGGAGTCCATACGGAACAGTCAGAAATGCTCTATACCCTCGTAAGGAATTCGGACAACTCTCCTGTCTGGGGAGCATTCACGGAATATTCCTACCGTGCCATTGCAGTACAGTGTTTCCTTGAACATAAGTTCGCGGTATTAGACTATGCTGCGTCAGTCGGCGGGATAGATAAGGAATATCTGGAAAAGATAAAGGCAGTCGATAAGAAGATAAGGGATAAAAAGAAGCACTCTGATGCTGCTCCTTTAAAGTCCGAAAAGAAGGCGGGACTTCCGCTGCCTGCCTCGGTAAAGCCCATCCCTGTGGAAATAAGAAAACAGGCAGAGACCTTAAAGAAACATCTTCTTGAGTATGTAGAAAACAGCAGGGATACAGTCTATCGTCCGGGGAATGAGTGGCTTCCTGATTTCGAGTGGCTTAATGCTCTCCCTGATATGGTATGCCTTACCGGAGCATGGATAAAAAAGGAAGATGTGGAGATACAGGAAGATGACGGAGCAGATTTCTATATTCCTTTCACGGGTGTATGGCGTGATACAGCCGAAAAACTTGACTACCGCTTTAACGCAGTCCTTGTCTGCAAAGCCTGTGGCAGACTCTCATTTAAGGTAACGGGAGTCTATACTGACCTCTGGGAGCTTTTACGCCTTAACGTGCCGGGAGCTTACTATATGTTAGAACATACCGTTGCAGATAAAGACTCCTGTACAGATGGTTGCGTTGATATGTCCAGAGTGGACCTTTGTATGTATACGGAAAATATACGATAACTGTATCGGCCAGAAGATAGATGGCTTCTGAGGGATAAGAAAAATTGTGGCAGAGGGCAATGTTATGATAGAGTGATAACAATATTAAAAAGCAGTCATGAAACCAGATTCTTATCCCTCAGACCATAAGACAGCGGTCTCCCGCGAAACATCAATGCTGACAGTAGTTTCTTATGATGCGGCAGGTCTTGATCTTATCGGTATCTTCCGACAGGTTTATCTGGTTTGCGTTTTCAAAGTCCAGAACGCTTTCAGCCGTACCTGTATCGCGGAGAACATTCTCAAGACGCTTATACTCCGCTAAAAACTTATCTGTTTCTATCAATCTGCTTTCCTTTCTCCGATACATATTATCTGGTCAGGGGCGACCTTTTCCTTTAATACTTTAGGGAGCAGGTCTCCGTTCTTTAACGCTATCTCATCGGAATGTACGAGGGATTTATCCCACAGAGTCTCTACGGTATAGTCAATGAACTGGTCTATACTGTAATAGTTTAATGGTTTTAACGGTGCTTCCTCATACTTTCCGTGGAAGTTAAAGTGCGGCAGGTTCTCTGCAAGGAATTCATCTCCCGGAAGTAACTCCGTCTGCGCCTGATCAGGAAATACGACTCTGCTTATGCAGATAGGCGTTCCGTCTATCTCAGTGACTTCGCCGTACCTGTTATACATCTTAAACCCGCAGTCCTCTCCCATGTGTATCTTGTCGCACAGCTTGAAGAAGTTTAATATGCACCCCGGCTCAGGCATGAAGATCCTCGTATCATTCTCAAACGGTGTTCCCCTTGATACGCTGTGCATCAGGTCAAGCACCTTATTCCAGATCTGCTCATAGTGAGGATTGTCGGCGACATCCTTCATAAACCGGCTGACGCCTTTTACATAGGATACGTCCGGGTCAGTCACCCTCAGGTAATGGAGCAGGACATACTTGTCAAAACGCTCCTCAAAGATATTGAGGTTAAAAAGGCAGCGTTCCACTGTCTCGCTGAAATCCGTCGTGTGCAGCTCCATAAGGGTACGACCGAGTTCTGCGCTGCCTATACCTTTTGCTATGTCATCCATACAGCTCTGCGTTTCATCGAATTTATTGACATAATCGATAAAACTCTTCTGCATATTGTAGAGATGAGTTTCAAGATTATAAAGGGATACCAGGTATGAAAAGGTCAGCGTATCTACGGCTGTCTGCCTGTCTACTTTACCCTTTGCAGTCTTTACCAGACTGCTATGTAACTTTCTGTTTTTTACTACGTCCTTTATCGGAATACCGCCAAACATAAATATTTCTCCTTTTCTGTCTTCTGATGTCAGTATACATGGCTAACTCCTAGTCTACTACTATTTATCTGTTCCTACTATAGTTTTGGTATATTTTGATTTTCAGATTTCCAAGGGATAAGAACTAAT
>JBJELA010000447.1:0-4182 GCA_051878915.1 Candidatus Weimeria sp. | reverse complement strand
CTTACATGACGGATACTTTTCATTCCTTAAAGCAACTACGTCCTTCATGTGGACCATAGTCGTAGTCATCAGAGCTGAAAGGCCTATTACAGAGGCTTTATTCTCTATGGCTGCGTTCACTATATCTTCCGCCGGCACATCCTTTCCCAGGTCTATGACATTGTAGCCGTAGTTTTTAAGCATCAGAGCCACCAGATTCTTTCCGATATCATGGATATCTCCCTCGACAGTGGCGACTACTACAGTCTCCTTTACCTCAGAAGAGTCTGCCTTCAGAAGAGGCTCTATAACTGCCACTCCCTTCTCCATCGCGTTGGCTCCGGAAATCATCTGCGGAAGAAAGTATTTTTTCTGCTCGTAGAGATCTCCTACCATCTTTATACCGGCGATAAGGTCAGTATTCAGGATCTCTCTCGGATCCCGTCCTGAGTCGATCTCCTTCTGCACAAGTCC
Source organism: Candidatus Weimeria sp. (assembly GCA_051878915.1). Lineage (GTDB taxonomy): Bacteria > Bacillota > Clostridia > Lachnospirales > Lachnospiraceae > Weimeria. The sequence continues at coordinate 3,729 of JBJELA010000447.1, read as the reverse complement.
CTGTATGTGTGAAGTATCGCCCCTTACCACGGCATTCATTACAGGCGGAAGCTCGGAAGGCTTTGTGTCAGCTTTTTTTTCGGCATTGCCGCCTGAAGTGATCGAAAGGTCAGCGTCAGAAGCCTCTGTCAGGTATTTTTCTGTAGCGCCTGTCTTGTTAAGGAGCATATCTGCCGCTGCGGCCGTAAGCATCAGGAGCTTCTGCGACGGATTTGCTATAGCCATCGTAAGTCCGTGGGCAATTGCCATATTAAGGAAAGCGGTATTTACAAAGGCTCTTTCAGGCAGGCCGAACGAGATGTTCGACAGTCCGCAGACTGTAGGAAGTCCCTTTTCCCTGCAGTAATCCAGAGTAGCGAAGCACTTCTTCGCGCTGTCGGCATCTGCTCCGACTGTGGCTGTTATCACATCTACTACGCAGCGGTCAGTAGACATTCCCGCATCCCTTACAGCTTTAAGTACCCTCTCGAGATTGTTATGCTTTTCCTCAATAGTCTTCGGAAGACCTGCTGACGAAAGAGGGAGAACTATAAACATCGCGCCGTATTTTTTCGCGATCGGAAGCATGACTTCCATCCTCTCCTCTTCTCCGGAGATCGAGTTTATAAGCGCGCGTCCCGGATATCGTCTGAGCGCCGCCTCCATGACCTCAGGATAGCTCGTGTCTATGCAGAGTGGCAGGTCTGTCTCATATGTGACCTCTTCAATGGCGCGGAGCATCATCTCCTTCTCGTCGATGCCGTTCGTTCCCATATTGATATCGAGGATAGCAGCTCCGTTTTCCTCCTGGCTCCTGGCAAAATCGTTTACCATATCCATAGAACCGGCACGAAGCTCCGCCTGAAGCTTCTTTTTTCCTGTCGGGTTAATCCTCTCGCCAATTACAAGAAAATTACCGCCCGGATTTATCTCCTGAACTTTTCTCTCAGAAGAAATAACACGCTCAGTAACCGGATCAGCCTTCAGCACATCCATATCCTTAGTGCGCTCTACCATGGCCTTTATATGCTCAGGCGTCGTGCCGCAGCAGCCGCCGATTATCACAGCTCCTGCCTTTACGAGATTTTCCATATCGCCCGCAAACTCCTGAGGCGTCATCTTATATACGGTATTTTCGTCAATAAGCTCAGGAAGTCCCGCATTTGGCTTTGCTATGACCGGAACTGTTGCATAACGCCTCATCTCTTTGACAAGAGGCACCATTTTGTCAGGCCCTGTAGAGCAGTTCAGACCTACAGCGTCAGCTCCGAGTGACTGGAGAACTACTATTGCCTCAGCCGGCGCGGTACCATAGAGAGTCTTTCCGTCCTCATTATAGGTAAGGGAAGTCATCGCAGGGACATCAGGCGCGGTCTCCTTTACCGCGATAAGAGCAGCCCTTGTCTCCTGAAGGCTCATCATGGTCTCTATGAAAAACAGATCGACTCCGCCCTCTATCAGAGCGCGCGCCTGCTGCTTGTAGACATCTACGAGCTCCTCAAAATCAAGGTCACCGAGCGGCGCGAGCTGCTGGCCTGTCATAGTCATGTCACCGGCTACAAGACACTTTCCCTCAGTCGCTTTTCTGGTATTTTCCGCGAGAGCTTTATTGATTGATATGACTTCATCCTCAAGCCCGTACTCCTTAAGCTTTATCGCATTAGCCGCAAATGAAGGCGCAAGAACTATATTGCTTCCGGCCTCCATATAGGCATGCTGAAGCTTTCCTATAGGGCCGGGGTTATCTACCATCCACTTCTCAGGGCAGACTCCCGCAGGCATACCGGCTTTCATCATATTTGTTCCGACAGCGCCATCCAGGAATACCGGGTGGCCGCCTTCAAAAAGTTTTCTGAACTCGTCAATCGTCATTTTCTTTTTTCCTAATCTGTTCGATGATCCTTACTATAAGCTTTACACGGTTAAATGGAACCATGAAATAATATCCGTCAGCTGTATCTTTCAGCATATCAGCTATGTCAAGAGATACCCGCACCGCGATATCCTCAGCCTCCCCGCGCGTCATATCAGGCCTGTACAGATCTACTGTCTCCTGCGGCACGTGGATCCCCGGCATCTCATTTGCCATGAAAAGCGCGTTCTTATAACTGACAAGCGGCATTATGCCTGCCATGATCCTTGCCCCTGTCTTCTCCTTTAGCAGGGCAAGCCTTTCGACATCCTCCCTGGCATATACGGGCTGCGTCAGGAAAAATGAACAGCCCTGCTCCATCTTAAGGCTCATCCGCCTTGCTATAGCGTCAGCATTCCTGCCGTGGTAATTTAGCGCTCCGCCGTAGATGATCCTGTCCTCTGAAAAGGCCTCATCATTTAAGAGCTTTGCCATATTCATAAAACGGATGGAATTATAGTCAAAGACCGGTGTGATCTGGCTTCTGTCGGCAGCAGGCACCGGATCTCCCGTTATCATCAGAAAGTGCCTGATCCCTGCGGCATAGCTTCCGAGCAGCGCGCCGCGAAGCCCTATGATATTCCTGTCGCGGCAGGTCACATGAGGCATCACATCCACACCTGTCTCTCTCTGCATCATAGCGCCTAAAAGCATCGGATCCATACGGCTTCTGCCCATAGGAGAATCGGAAAGCGTGATAATGTCTATTCCGGCATCCGCAAGGATGTGAGCCGATGTCATAACTTTTGTGATATCGCTGTTAAAAGGCGGATCCAGTTCTACTATGAAAGGCTTCTCATCTCCGTTAATTTTTTTATAGAAAGATGAAAAGGTGCGCGTCGTCTTTTTCTCTGCCTCTTCAACAACCTTCGGCTGCTGCTTTTTCCCTGAGAATTCTCTGGTGAGCTTTTCTATGAACTCAGGAGTAGTCCCGCAGCATCCGCCGATCACATCAGCGCCAAGACTTACGATGTCTTTTATTTTTTCTGTAAAAAATCCACTGTCGCCTCTGTATATCTGTCTGCCCCTCAGACTGTAAGGATAGCCGGCGTTAGGCAGCACTATAAACGGCTTTTCTGTATAGAACGAGGCCTTCTTTATGATCTGCGCCATATGTGACGGTCCGACGCCGCAGTTGAAGCCGTAAACATCTGCATTTTTCTCTGACGCGCCGTATCTCATGATATTATCGACTGAGAGTCCGCCTGTAGTCATCCCTGTCTTGTTGATTGAAAAGGACAGGATGATCTCCGCGTCCGGATTTTTTTCTTTTATGTATGAAAAAATATCCGAAAGCCCCTCTGTCTGTGTCTGCGTCTCAAAGTCAAAGACACTGGCCCCCTCGTCTAAAAACGCGTCGATCACCGGCTTTAGATCAGACAGGATCTCTCCGTTCATCGCCGGATCGAATACGGTTCCAATATCCGCTGCCGCTATACATTCCCTGCCGCTTTCCGCTATGGCTTCCTTCGCGGCAGCAAACGACTTCTTCGCTATCTCAGTTTTTTCTTCATCTGACTCGATAAACGGTCCGGATACGGCAAAGCTGTCCGTACGGATAAGAGAAGCGCCGGACTCAATATAGCTTCTGTGTATGGCCTTTATCCTGTCAGGATGGGTTATCACTGCCCGCTCGACTATCTCGTCATCGTCAGGATACAGGCTCTGGTAGTAGGTGCCCATCGCGCCGTCAGTGATCAGTATGCTGTTGTTCAGTATATCCTTAAGCCTCTTCACTGGCCTTCATCTCCTCTATTCCGTTAAGTATTTTTTCCTTCCGGTAAAAATTACGCTTTGAAAGCTTTGCGTACTCGTCACAGATAGTCCTCAGCCTCAGG
>JBJELA010000446.1:0-4243 GCA_051878915.1 Candidatus Weimeria sp. | reverse complement strand
GCCAAAGTAGCTCATTATGGCTCTGCTCCTGTCACCGTCACGGAGAGTCTCGGATATTTTTTTTATATCCGCGTCGACCAGGAATGAACCAACCTCGATTATAGGCACGCTTACCGCGACAGTGATCGGCACCGTCGTGAACACATAGTCAACCTGCGAAAAATCAAAGCGGCCAAGGCCGAGAAGGTCGCAGATATAGAGCTTGTCCAGATAGTTGCTGAACTGCTGCTCAAAACGGTACTTTAAAAGTCTTGAAGTACTTTTGCCAGTGCTGCAGACAATAAGGATATTATATTTTTTCTTGTCGCTCTCCTTCTCTAACACTAGCTGCAGGATGACCGCCAGGTATCCTATCTCGTCCTCAGAGACAGGCTTGCCATAATGGTCAGAGAGGACCGAGGCTGCCACCTGTCCCATCTGGTAAGCCAGCGGATAATCTCTTCTGATATCCGGAAGAAGTGGATTTTTCAGAGGGATATTGAACCTCATCCTGATGTCAAAAGGCGCCAGATGCTGGTTCAGTGTCATCCTCAGATCAAAGTTGTCGAGCAGGTTCATGTGATAGTCAGAAGACAGGACGCTCAGTATCTCGAGAGCCAGCCTGTCAGTCTGCTCATGGATCACAAAATTCCTGTCATCTGCCAGGGCATTGCCTATCATCCGCTTTCCGGACAGATAGATCTCAAGGTACCTGCGTTCGTCCTCATCAGGCGGCTGGCCTTTTTCCTTTTCAACCTCAGAAAGCAGCTCCTTTACAAAGAGCTGCTCCTTGATCCCTATCTCGGGAACCTGACCGTCGAAATGTTCTATCCCGAAACCGTCTCCGGCCCTGTGCACCGCTACGTAGGTGTAGTCGATGAAGTTTTCGAATTCGGTTTCAGAGAGCGAGATGTCATACTTTATCAGGAGATCCTCGGCGATCGAGGCTATATGCTTAAGCTCTCCCTCAGGTTCATCCTTGATGCTTGAAGGCCTTTTTACAAAATAATCTGCTATCAGCCGTCTCTTGTCGAACTCTCTGCCAACTGCCCTGATGCCGTAATTCGGCCGCCTGTCAATAGAGAGTCCGTACTGTCTGAAGACAGCCTCGACATCGCCGATCGAATGCGAGAGCGTAGAGCGCGAGACATAGAGAAATTCGCTTATGTCATCGAGCTTTACGTACTCCCGGGTGTACAGAAGGCGGGCCATCAGATACTCCATCCTGTCTTTGGTATTATCCGGAGTCGGCAGGTCCTTGACGCTGACTGCAGGGGAAGTCAGCTCCTTTGCCCTGCGGCAGAGATCCTGGTACGCATCCTGATCCGTCACAATAAGACAATATCCGTGACGGCTCTTTGATACGATCTCCACTCCGCTTCCCTCCATAGCATCTGAAAAGTCACGGATCGTATTCCTGACTGTCTTTTCACTGACGCCCAGCTGCATCGCCAGGTCGCTGGCCGTCCTGTAACTGTCTGTTTCCAGCAGGAGCAGAAGCTCCGCCATCCTTTTATCCATATCCATACTCAATAGCTGCTGCCCGTCAGAAGCTATCACTTTCTTATACCATTCAAAGGATTCCTTCTTTTCTCTGTGCAGGTCGCCGCGTCCGGCGTTGTCCCTGTCCACATAGATGAATCCATAACGTTTTTCCATCTCTCCCGTACCGGCCGAGACCAGATCTATGCATCCCCAGACGAGATACCCCATCACAGGCACTCCGTCCAGTTCCATAGCATCCTCCATAGCGCGGATATGCTCCTTCAGGTACTCTATCCTGTACGTATCGTGAAAAATCCCGTCTTCGCTTCTCTTATCGTAAGCTCCGAACCCGTTCTCGACGATGAATAAAGGCTTGTGGTATCTGTCGTAGAGCCAGTTGAGCCCGACGCGCAGTCCCACCGGGTCTATCGCCCAGCCCCAGTCACTTGCCTTTAGATACGGGTTGCTCACCTTTACATCACGCTCTATGTATCTCTGGTCTCTCTCGCCCTTTTCTCCCTTGACAGCGAATGACATGTAGTAGCTTAATCCTATGTAATCCACACACCCTTCGCAGAGTATCCGCTTTTCCTCCTCTGTAAGATCAAAGGAAAAGCCGCGTCTCTTCGCATATTTTTTTATATACTCAGGCACAAAGCCTCTGCACTGGACGTCTGCGTACCAGAACCGGCTGTGCATACCCTGCTGGGCCATCAGAATATCATCAGGAGCACAGGTCGCCGGATAGACCGGAGTCATAGCGACCATCGCGCCGATCCGGTTGGTCTGGTCCTCCTCGTGCCCTGCCTTTACGGCCAGCGCCGAGGCTATTAGCTCATTTTTCGCAGCGGTGAACACCAGCTCTTCACGGTTATCACCCTCCCTGAACAGAAGCCCGGAATCTGTAAATGGTCCCCAGTCTCTCTCGTACTCCGTCTGGTTGTTTATCTCGTTAAAGGTCATCCAGTAGCGGACCTTGCCCTTATACCTGTGGAAACAGGTCTTCGCGAACTTAACGAACAGGCCGATCAGCCTGCTGTCTCTCCATCCTCCGTATTTTTTTACGAGAGCGTACGGCATCTCAAAATGCGAGAGCGTTACTACCGGTTCTATGTGCTTTGAGCGCAGCTCGTCGAAAAGATCATCGTAAAATCTGAGCCCTGCTTCATTCGGCTCATCCTCTTCACCGTCCGGATAGATCCTCGTCCACGCAATCGATGTGCGGAAGGCCCGAAATCCCATCTCCGCAAACAGCTCCACATCTCCCTTGTAGCGGTGATAGAAGTCAATAGCCTCGTGGTTCGGGTAGTTCAGTCCTTCGATGACGCCGTCGGTAATCCGGCGCTCAATACCGTTGCCTCCGGCTGTCATCACATCGGCAATACTGACTCCCTTTCCATCCTGATTCCAGGCGCCCTCCAGCTGATGGGCGGCCACAGCGCCGCCCCAGAGAAAATTCTTGTCAGGCATTTTTACCATCCTTTGTCAGAAGGCCGTTGGCAGCAAGCCTTTCATACAGTTCAATGAATTCCAGTGCCATCGATTTGAAGACCTCGGTGCTCATCATCTGGTCCTCCGCGTGAGTCAGTATAAGAGTCATAGGGATCCCGTTGCCGGCAGCCTCCTTTGCCACCATATCCGCGTGCGGCTCATGAGCCTGGTTCAGCATCTCATCTCCCTGCTTTATCATCTCCCTGGCATCGTCAAATCTGCCTTCCCTTGCTTTCTGGATAGCTCCGATATATGCTGACTTGGCTCCTCCTGATGCCGTTATCAGCTGAAAACAGATCTGTTCATATTCCTCACTGTATCCTGCTTCTGCCATAGTTTTTTACCTCTATTCTGTCTTATTTTATTCTTGTTCCTGTGCAAAGTAAAGCTTGTCCTGTGCCTTTGCAAACGGGTAATACATGCATATCGAAAGCGCTATGATGACCACCTGCAGCAGAGCCGTCCGCCAGCCTCCAACCAGGAATCCCGAGATAATGATCGGTGTTGTCCATGGAACCACTACTCCACTGTACAGCGGGCAGAGTCCGGTATAGAGCGCGAAGTACTCGATTATTGAAGCAAGCATTGGTGTAAGGAAGAACGGAACCGCAAGCAGCGGGTTCATTACAATAGGAGTACCGAAAAGAAGCGGCTCATTCACGTTGAAAAGTGAAGGCACTATTGAAAGCTTTCCGAGCTCCTTCATCTGCTTTGACTTTGCCCAGAGGCACATGAAGATAACAAGTCCTATCGTAAGTCCGCTTCCTGTTACGACAAGGCACTGATCCAGGAACTGCTTTGTAACGATATGTCCGCCATTGGCAAGAGTCAGGGCCTTTCCCGAATCGATTATAGACTGGTTGTCTGCTGAGTTCGCGAGCAGGATCGGTCCCATTGTTCCGTCTCCTACTATTGTAGAACCGTGTACACCGAAGAACCACAGGAACGGGATAAGGAATCCCATAAGGATTGCTCCGCCGAGTGAGTCTGTCATACCCTGGAGAGGTGCCTGCAGTCCCTTATAGATCAGCTCTATCGGGGTTACGCCTGCTGCTGCCTCACATATAGCGTAGACAACGCCTGCTGCCGTAAGGATCACGAAGCCAGGTACCAGTGCTGTAAATGCGCTTGAAACGCCTTCCGGCACGCCCTGCGGCATCTTGATGCCGATCTTTTTCTTGATAAAAATAGTGTATATCCAGCCAGTGAGAAGTCCGCAGATAATGCCTCCGATCATTCCCTTTCCGCCTGTCCAGTCCTTTAAGATAATGCCTATTGAATTGCCGTC
>JBJELA010000445.1:0-4244 GCA_051878915.1 Candidatus Weimeria sp. | reverse complement strand
CTCGGCTCCGGCACCTCTCTGAACAGCTTGGTGAAGCTGTCACTGTCGGGACGATAAGTCATCACGTCGACCTTTCCTGCTGCCTTGGCTTCAGAACTGATTGGTTCGACTCCAAGGATCACAGCTCCAGGAACTGATGCGATTACATCCTTGACAACGATCTGGCCCTGCTCCACATCGGGAACAAGCCTACCATTTACCACAGAATACTGTGGTACGGGCTCTGGACCAGCCTGAACGACCTCGAACAGCTCAGGGTTGTCGATGGACGCAATGTTCCCATCAACATCGGCAAAGTTGCCCTCGATGTTTTTGGTAAACTCCTTACCCGTAATGAGATCACGGATTGAAAGAGCGTTGTTGAGTAACTGAAATAATTTTGTGTTCTGCATAGTGGTTTTTTCTCCTTTCACATGCAATGTCAGCTATACCACTGTGGTAAAGCATCTATGCTTAATATGAAGTGTAGATAGTGTCGGGGCTGTAATGTTTTCCTCCGTTGCTATGTATAATATTATACTACTTAACAACATATTTGTCAAGTATATTTTTATACATTTTTTGCAAAAAAAATAACCCTTCCGATAAAGGAAGGATTACTTACGCAAAAACGATCCTGGATTATTGTTTAATCTTTTCTTGTTCTTATATTCTGTACCATAGCCTGGACGCTTCTTCTGCCCATGTACTCATTTATCTCAGGATAATATGTCACATCAAGAACTATATCGTTTTCTTTCCCGTCAAGTGCTTTCTTTAATTCTTCGCCGCCAAAAACGTGTTCGATCATACCATCTATCTTGTTCCCGTCTCCGAAATACACGGCATCTACTGCTCTGCCTTTCGAGACTAGAGTCATCTTTCTGTACTGTTTTTCTTTGCCGATCATTCTGTAAGACTTCAGCGACACTCCCCTGTCTGCAAACAGTGGCTTTTCATTCCCCGTGCCGAAAGGCTCAAGTCTGCCTATCTCATCCACGAGCCTTTCGTTTACATACCATAGCGGCATCGGCACATCTATAAGTACATTATCTTCGAGATCTTTTTCTTCCAGCCCGCAGTTATCATTTATACATCTGGTAAACCATTCAAGACAGTCCCGCCTTACAGACAGTCCTGCTGCCATCGGATGCCCGCCGTACCCGTTAAAAAGATCCGCACCTCCACATGTCTCTTTATGGATCCTGTCTGCTTCGGAGATCTTGTCATACATGGAATATTTCTCGATACTCCTTCCCGAGCCTTTTAAGAATATATGTTCGGGGCTATCCGAGAACACAAAAGCCGGTCTGTGGTATTTCTCTTTTAGTCTTCCGGCTACAAGCCCGCACAAACTTTCGTGCAATCCCGGCACAGCGAGTACTATCACCTTATCCATCTTCTTTTTGACCGAGAGCATCTTTTCGGCGGTCTTCATGCCTGCTTCAGTCATAGATTTTCTCTTATTATTCAGTTCTATGAGCTTCTTTGCCAGCCCCGATGCTATTTCAGGATCCTTTTCCATCAGCAGTTCTTCTCCAAGGTCTGCAGACGCAAGCCTTCCTGCCGCATTAAAAGCCGGCCCCAGCACGAATCCTATATGGTACGACCCTATACGCGCCCTGTCGATTCCAGTCTCCTTTATAAGTGAGTCAAGACCGGTATTTGCATACGCTGTATCACCGGATGCTATCTTCCTGAGCCCGTGGAACACTATGGTCCGGTTTTCGTCTTTAAGCTCCATGACATCAGTTATCGTAGCAAACGCGGCTTCGGGGAGATATTTCATGTAATCTTCTGCATGGATATCAAAAGCCTCATACTGTCCTGCTATCCGGTATATCTCCTGTATGAGCTTGAACGCTACAACAGCTCCGCATATCTCTTTATACGGGTATCTGTCGTCAGGACGGTGTGGGTCAACTACACAGTCCGCGTGTGGGATATGGAAAAGCCTCCCATCTTTTTCCATGTCATATATCCCATGTCCTGTGTCAAAAGTCTGCGGGTACATACGGTCTTTACCGCAGGTCTCGAAGGGGATCTCGTGGTGGTCTGTTACTATTACTGTCATCCCGAGTTCTTTTGCCCTTGCAACGGCATCCATTGCTGCGATCCCGTTGTCGCAGGTGAGAACGACGTTTATCCCGTCATCCGCTGCCTTTTCGACCATCAAGGTGTTAAGCCCATACCCGTCCTTTATCCTGTCAGGTATCTGCCATGAAACATTTCCGCCTATTTTCTTCAGACCGTCGGTAAGGATGTATGTCGAGAATATCCCGTCTGCATCGTAGTCCCCGAATACCCTTATTTTCTCACTGTTCCTTACGGCTCCCAGAAGGAGTCTGGCTGCAAGAACCATTCCTCTCATCATTTCCGGGTCATGGAGGTCCTTCAGATCGGGATGGAGAAAATCCCCCATCTCATCCTCAGGGATGTTCCTGTTTACCAGCAACCGTGCAGTTACCGGGTCTATATTATATCTTTTCGCTATCGCCTTGAAGTCTGCTCTTTTGGCTGAAACCCGCCATTGTGACATATCTGTCTCCTATACATTGTGATCAGCAGTATCTGCTTTTACTAATCTCTTAATGTATAATATTATATCATATTCCTTTATTTTTGTCAATTTCCCGCTTCCTCTGTTGCCAGAGCCAGTTCGACTGCACGAGTACTCTGACAAGGTTCTTTACCAGGTAATAGAAGATCATGACTGTAGACATCAGGATAAGTATCTCCGATATGCCGTTCAGTCCGTAGCGGTACAGTGATGATATTATCATCCCTATACCCAGCGCGTCCGCAATTATCAGTGCAGAGGTGAAGGCTGTCAGTATCGTCCTTTTACCGAGTTCTTTCGATATCCAGGAGAGCCTGTCTTTACTGTTTTCCATGCTCTTTTCCTCCCTTCATCTCTTCTTTTATCCTGTACAGCATTTCATCGGCTTCTTCAGTAAGCTTGACAGCATCCGCGAATTTCCTGTCGCATTTTATAATTCATGATCCAACGAATTACTATTTCTCATCGTCAAATATCTCTGACAACTGTGGTTCCATCTGCCTTATTAAGTCTACTACAAGTGCGTTACCCATCATAAATCTTCTTTTTGTATATGGCATCTCAATCAGTTCGCCATCGGCAAGGCTCTCCTTTGTCCAATCTGTTGGAAACCCTTGTATCCTTTCCATCTCTGTCGGAGTAAGTTTTCTTATCCTGCCAGTTTTCTTATCTCTTACGATATGCGTTGTGCGGCTGAATGACCCCTCGCTCGTGAGCATTGTACGGGCAGGCTTGTCATATTCATCTATCATAGGTACTGGTCCCTCTGAAAAGATGTATTCATGACCATTTGCAGCTTTACGCTTTATCTTCTTTGCACCTTTTATGTACTGCCATGTCTGTCTGATCTCAGTTGGCAGCTTGCCTTCGCTTTCATCACTATGATTGGATGACGGATCAGTATAATATAATTTGTCCTCAGGGATAAAGTATTCTTCTGGGACATCACCTGTCTCCATGATATCTCCCAGAGTTATCTGCTCCCCATTATAGACTGGTGTAGTCTTTGCCGTGTAGATGATCCCATTTTTCATCACCCCTGTGTTTTCAAATAAGAACGTGAATTTATCTGACACCTCGCCGATCTCTTTTGGGAGCTCTATCGTCTTTATCTTTTTTTCTTCGACCTTTTCTACAGGAAAGCTCTTAGCAAAAAAGCCATCTTTTGAGATGAGCTTTACAGCCTGTGCTATACTATCACTATCAGCCGCTGAATCTATCCTTTTTGCATATTCTGTTTTATCCGAATACGCGAATATAAATGTCCTTCTCCTTCGCTGTTGATAACCATATTCTGCAGCATTTATCACACGCCATTCCACTGTATATCCAAGGTCATGGAAACACGCTAGTATTACACCGAAATCTCTTCCTCTCTGCTTTGCCGGACTCTTGATAAGCCGATCCACATTTTCAAGCAATACAAATGGTGCCTTCTTCTTTTCGAGCATATCTCGAATATCCCACCACAGGACTCCTTTTTTTCCTTCTAGTCCTTTTGATGTAGCTAGAGAGGAGGCCACGGAATAATCCTGACATGGAAAGCCCCCTACGAGCAGATTATGGTCTGGGACATCTTCCTTATCTACAGAATGTATGTCTTTATTGGTCTTGTCCTTACCGTTATTATCAAGACATGTACCAAAATGAGAGACATAACAGTCATGAGCCCATTGTACCGTCTTGTCTGCCGGTTCCCATTGAT
>JBJELA010000444.1:0-4250 GCA_051878915.1 Candidatus Weimeria sp. | reverse complement strand
AAAGATACTGCATATGTCTTCTGTCGATATGAGCCTGAGGGAATTTCTCTGTAGGACGGAATGAAGTCTCAATAACTCCGCCGTTCTTTATATCCTTAAGCTTGGTGCGGACAAAGGCTGCTCCCTTACCAGGCTTTACATGCTGGAATTCTATGATCTGGTAAACCCCATTGTCGTACTCGATAGTAATGCCGTTTTTAAAATCGCCGGCTGTAACCATATAAAAACCTCCTTGTGTCTTTTCAAAATTACCCATCTATTTTACATGATAGTGTTAACAAATGCAAGCAAAAAAAATTGCCGCCCGAAGACGGCAATTAATGAAAGGAGAATGTGTCCTGCTGACACAAAACCTGCCACAGGGAAATATCCCTGACAGGTCTGATATAAAAGTCACAAAGCAAAATCCTCTGTAGCACGTGCTGCAGAAGCACTGACCTTCGTAAGGCTCTGATACTGTCCCATAAGCTCGTCCTTCTGGAGCTGTCCTAAGGTCTTTTCAGCATCGATGTCATCGTTAAAATCTGTATTGATCCCGAATGACTTGTTCGGATCATAGAGCTTCGCGTAATCATAGGCTCCGAACGACTCTTCCTGTCTGTTAGGGCGAACAGCCTTTTTCGCAGCTCCGTCAACGGTAGTGGCATCAGAATCAGCTGATACTGCGGCGTTGTTATTTAAAGATCCCTGTCTGACAACGCTCGAAAGAGAACTATCATCCTCCGCACTATTTACAGGGCGGTTGTAGGCCTTATTTCTTATATATGATGTATTTGAAATCCCTGAAATATTCATAAGTAACTCCTCGCTACCCCGTTTTCCTTTCTTACTCTATATATCGGCAGATAGCGGAAAAATTAATGTATTTTTTTAAATACATTCTTATTTTTCGTCAATCATCTTCCGGAGCTCGTTCATAAAGGTATTTGCGTCCTTGAACTCACGGTAAACAGAAGCAAAGCGGACATAAGCGACCTGGTCGACATTTTTGAGCTTGTCCATAACGATTTCACCGATGACCGAGCTCTCAATCTCTCTTTCTTCTCTGGAAAAAATATCCTTCTCGATCTCGTTTATCATCTTCGTGATCTGCATGGCTGACACCGGTCTCTTGTAGCAGGCTGCAAGGATTCCCTTTTCAATCTTCGTCCTGTCGTACTGCTGACGTCCCTGGTCCTTCTTGATCACGATAAGAGGGATGGTCTCAACCTTCTCATAGGTCGTAAAACGCTTGTTGCAGTCATCGCAGTGACGACGTCTCCTGATCGAGGTATTGTCGTCCGCAGGTCTTGAATCTATAACTCTTGTATTATCTGATCCACAGTATGGGCATTTCATAGCTGTATCCTCTCTGTAATGAAGTTCTCACACTTCGCCTCTGGCTGGTCTCTTGTGCTTTCGGCACAGGTCATACGTTGAACCTGAACAGGATAACGTCTCCGTCATGGACGACGTATTCCTTGCCTTCAGTACGCACTAAGCCTTTTTCTCTTGCAGCTGCCATCGAACCACAGTCCATCAGGTCCTTATACGCAACAGTTTCAGCGCAGATAAAGCCTCTCTCGAAATCCGTATGGATTTTTCCAGCGGCCTGCGGAGCCTTTGTTCCTTTGGTGATAGTCCAGGCTCTGGTCTCGTCCTCTCCTGTAGTAAGGAATGAGATAAGGCCAAGGAGTGAATATGATGCCTTTACGAGCTTATCGAGTCCGGACTCCTTAAGTCCCAGGTCTGTCAGGAATTCCTTCTTCTCCTCAGGATCATCAAGCTCGGAGATCTCCTGCTCTATCTCGGCGCTTACTACGAACACCTCTGATCCGTCAGTCTTCGCATAATCTCTTACTGCCTGTACGTGCGGGTTCGATGCGCCGTCATCAGCCAGGTCGTCCTCAGCAACATTCGCGGCGTAGATCGTAGGCTTGGCTGTAAGAAGGTTGTAGCCCTTTAGCAGGGCCTCCTCGTCATCATCCTCACACTCAAAGGCCTTAGCCATATTGCCATCCTCAAGGAAAGGCTTGAGCCTCTCAAGAAGCGCGACCTCCGGCTTTAAGGTCTTATCCATATTTGACTGCTTCTTGATCTTCTGGTAGCGTCGGTCAAGCACCTCCATATCAGAAAAAAGCAGCTCCAGGTTGATGGTTTCAATATCTCTCTTCGGATCGATGGTCCCATCCACATGGACGATGTTCGAGTCCTCGAAGCAGCGTACTACATGGATTATCGCATCGCACTCACGGATATTTGCGAGGAACTGGTTACCAAGTCCCTCACCTTTACTCGCGCCCTTGACGAGTCCCGCAATATCGACGAATTCGATGACTGCCGGGATAGTCTTTTTACTGTGATTCATCTCGGTAAGCTTCTCAATCCTCTCATCCGGGACATTTACGACTCCGACGTTCGGATCAATTGTCGCAAACGGATAGTTCGCCGCAAGCGCACCAGCCTTTGTAAGTGAGTTAAAAAGTGTACTCTTCCCGACGTTCGGAAGACCGACGATTCCAAGTTTCATTTCCTGTTATATCTCCTTAAAAGTCTATACTTTATCATCTATCAGGCCTCTTAAAAATAACCGAAGCCCCTAAAAAATAAGCGTAAATATTATACACTAATCAGGGGATGTTTGCAATGTTACTAATCTTTTGTTTTCTCAGCCGGATTGCAAAAAAAAAAAATTCCTGAAAATATCGTTCCGTTCTTTTACGGCCGAAGTTTCAAGAATTTCTTATTAATCCATATTACGTATTGGTGCTTTGTCTTATTTTGTCAGCCAGTTTTCTGCTCCTCCCTGTACGATTCCAGAAAACGGAGAAATTCCACCTCCGGGAGTGGTTGCGAGAAATAGTAACCCTGGATGCCACTGATCGGCTGCTTCCGGATCTGGTCGAAAGCCTCTTTCGTCTCAATCCCCTCGATGACAACAGAAATGCCAAGGTTATGGAACATATTGATGTTCGACTGCATCACGTACCTTGCCTTTTTGTTGCTGAAGTAAGAATTTGTGAAGTTCCTGTCAAATTTGACTACGGAAATCGGAAGATTAATGAGGTAGTCGAGATTGGACCACCCGGTTCCGAAATCATCGAGGGAAAGCGGCATCCCAAGCTTCGCGATCTGCCCGAGCGTACTATAGGCCGTCCGCTTATTTTTGATCTTTGCCGACTCCGTGATCTCGAAGTTGATCTGTCCTGCCCTGATGGAATGGCGAAGTAATATTGTCCGGATCTGCCTGGCCAGCTGAGGATCATCGAGCTGCACGGCAGATAGATTGACATGGATGCATTCAAGTCCAAGGTCAGATGCCGCGCCTCGTTCGATCATCGCACAGACCTTCTTCAAGACACGAAGTCCGAGACTCCTGATATAGCCACTTTCCTCCGCCACTGGAATGAACTCCCCGGGCTGCATCAGGCTGCCGTCCTCCTTCCGAAGCCGTACAAGCGCCTCAGCAGTTCGAAAGGTCTCACTGTCGACATCATAAATCGGCTGATAAAAGACCTCGATCCGGTCCTCATCCAGTGCCTTCCGGATCATATCTCGCACCGACAGGTATCGGTGCCCGTCCTCGAAAGCCTTCGCATCGATGAAGTTGAACTCACCATCGCGAAAGTGGTCCAGACAGTCGCCCGCTTTCCCGCTGGTTGACGATATCGAACTGTACGGGAAAAGATAATACTTCACACTCTTGAAGCCCAGCTCCAGATCTTCCAGGTTCTCAAAGTGCTCCTTCAGGAGCCTGTGCACCGGCTGCAGATCCATATTTATTTTCCTCTTACTGTTTCTCTCTGTCCTGCTGCTGAAATATTTTGACATATATTATTATGCTTTGTCTCCCCTTTTATCGTGTATGATACTTTCCTGTCACTTCGACCGGAGTAATTTCCACCACCGCTGTCCCTTTGATTCGTGCCTCCGGCAGTGGAGCCTTCTCATATTCAGGAGCATATTTTTTCAGGATAGCCCTGAGAATCTTTTCTTTCTCAGTCACGTCATCCAGTATCCTGGCATTTCCACGAACGACAACGCTCTGATATACCGCGTCAGCATCACATGGGCAGTCAAGATCCTCTTTGATGACTTCCTTGAATTCTTCCGTTTCAAAACCCACTGCTGCATTTGACTTGATATTGTCGAGTTTCTGTCCTGCCTTCAGGCCATGAAAATATATTTTTCCATTCTGATACAGAAAAAATACCGGTGCCACATAAGGGAAACCGTCTGCCCCGATTGTGGCGACATGGCCTACCTGATTT
>JBJELA010000443.1:0-4284 GCA_051878915.1 Candidatus Weimeria sp. | reverse complement strand
CTTACTACTTAGCATTCGGTTGATTACTATGATACGGCTGACTCATATTATAGTGATGATAACAAGGAAAATTTCAATCTGAATCCTTATGATACCATAGAGTTCACTTATAACAGTTGATCAGACTAGAATATCATGGCTATCGGCAGGCTTACGGGACATAGCTTCATCTATAGCCGAAAGGAGCTTGCCGAGCTTGTAATCTGATAATGACGGAATATAACAGACATGAGATTTATCTTTTAGCAGACTATACAGTACACTGTCAAATACAAGGAGATTATTGTTATATAGGTCTGGAAGATCATCGAATGACGAAACGATTTCCAGATTATCAAAATAACGTCTGTAGAAGGACAGTTTCTCTGAATTAGGCGAAGTAAGAGTAATAATCTTGTAAGATTTCCGCTTGAAAAACTCGTCTGCTGCGTTAATAAGCTTATTCGGATCAGAATTGATCTGGAAGAACAGAGGATCATTTATCATACAGTTGAGTGCCACAAGAGGAATGAAGTTGCTGTCACCAAGTACCCTGAATTCTTCAGATGAAGCATCGAGGCAGATGATGGCATCAGCCTGGTCACACTTGGATAAGGTGTCATCACTTAAGAGCAGAGTATCGTAATTTTTATTGTGGAAGTAACTGGTAATGACCTTCACTGAGTGCATATATTCTGCTTCGACAAGGATAGAATTTGAAGAAGGGACGTAAATGGCAAAGATGCTCTTACGATTTGTGGCAAGAGACTTTGCGGCCTTGTTGGGAGAATAGTCAAGGAGATTTACTACCTGGAGTATCTTTTTCCGGGTAGCTTCTGAAATTCGGCCATCGGCGCGGTTATTAATGACATAGGATACAGCGGCAGTCGATACACCAGCTTCCCGTGCTACGTCTTTTATCGTCACTTTGTTATTAGCCATGATATCCTCCGAATGATAAACTGCTAACATTATCAGCGTAAAAATAATAATTGTCAAGATAAGGAAAATAGAAATGAATCAGTATGCATTGTATCATATGCCTGATTCAAACTACTGTTTTGCGACCGGAAAAAAAGAGATAGTGATAAGACTTCGGGCATCAGCAGATGACAGAGAGATAAAGGTCTTTCTGGTGTATGGTCCGAAGTATGAATATCAGGTAAGGCAGTATGAGACACGAATGTATCCGTGCTGTGAGGATGGTACGTATCAGTATTTTGAAACAAAGCTTTCACTAAAAGATGTGAGGCTGGCATACATATTCAGGATCGAAGAAAAGGGTAAAAGCTATTATTTCAGTGAAGACGGGGTAACAGAAAGCTACTCATTCCCTGACAGCTTTTATAATTTTTTCCAGATGCCATATATCAATGAAAATGACATGGTAAAAACCGTTAACTGGATGAGAAGCGCAGTATTTTATCAGATCTTTGTAGACAGGTTCAACAGAGGAGATAATAAAAAGGATCTGTCATATATCAATATGAAATGGGGCGAGAGGCCTACACCGAAGAGCTTTGCAGGAGGAGACTTAAGAGGAATAATAGATAAGCTCGATTATATAGCCGGGCTCGGTGTAAATGCACTGTATCTGACACCTGTCTTTAGGTCTGTATCTAATCATAAGTACGATATCATGGATTATCGCCAGATAGATCCGATGTTTGGAACGGCGGATGATTTGAAGGAGCTAGTACAGAAATGTCATGAAAAAGGAATAAGAGTGGTACTCGATGCAGTGTTTAATCATTGCAGTATGTTCTGTAAGGAATTCCAGGATGTGATGAGAAAAGGTCTGAAGTCAGATTATTATGAATGGTTTATTATAAATGGCGATTATCCTGATCCAGAAAAGATGAACTACGAATGCTTTGCGGCATGCAGTTATATGCCAAAATTTAATACAGCTGTTCCTGCTGTACAGGAATATCTGACTGACATAGGTCTGTACTGGATAAGAGAAGCTGATATAGATGGATGGCGTCTCGATGTCTCGGATGAGGTATCTCATGACTTCTGGAGAATATTCAGAAAAGAGGTAAAAAAGGAAAAGCCGGACTGTGTGATAATCGGTGAGAGCTGGCATGATGCATCTGACTTCCTGAGAGGAGATCAGTTTGACAGTATAATGAATTATGCATTTACCAAGGCTTGTCTTGATTATTTCGCTCATGACAACTTCAATGCCAGGCAGATGTCAGAAAAACTTAATAATATATTGATGAGAAATACTTCTCCAATCAATGATATGATGCTTAATCTGCTGGATTCACATGATACGCACCGTATTTATACTGAGACAGGAAAAGATAAAAAGAAAGTTCTTGCTGCTCTGGCTCTTGAAGCTTTTTTTCCAGGAGCTATGTGTATATATTATGGTACGGAGATATGCATGGAGGGTGGTTACGACCCGGATTCGAGGAGATGTTTTGAATGGAATGAAGATACCTGGGATAAGGACTTCATGCAGCAGGTAAAGGAAATAATAAAACTCAAAAGAGAGAAGGCTATACAGTATGGAGATACCAGAATATTTTCAGAAAAAAATGATCTGATCATAGAAAGAATCTACGATATAGATAAGATTATTCTTAAAATAAATATGATCAATGAAAATTTCAGAATAGAAAAGGAGATTACAACAAATGAAGAGAAAAGTATTATCTCTGATACTGGCTTGCGCTATGGTATTAACAATTACGGGGTGCGGAGGCAGTAGCTCCGCAAAAAAAGAAACGAAGAGCAGCAGCTCATCAGGTACCGGGTCATCACTTTTTACAGGTGAGCTTGAGAGTAATGTTAAGATTCAGGTACTTGAAAATGATACAGCCATATCAAAAGGGTATTTCAAGGAATTGATAGACGCTTTCAACAAGAAGTATAAGGATAAGGGCATAGAGGCTGTAGATGCGAATATGGATCAATATCTTGATCTTGCGAATGATGGTCCTTATGGATATGGACCGGATGTACTTTATCAGGCCAATGATGTCATAATGAAATACGCAGATGGCAAGCATATTCTCCCACTTCCTGTAGAAAAATTTGACTGTTATGACAAGATACCTGAGTCGGCATGGAAAGCGTATCAGACAACGGTCAACGGCAAGACATATACCTGTGGTGTTCCTGTGAATATACAAGCGCCAATGCTTTATTATCGTAAGGATTTGCTGCCTGATGACTGGCAGGACAAGTGGGACGAGGATAACGACGGTATCCCTGATATGGTACAGTCGTGGAGTAAGATGTATGAATTCTCCAAGGAAAGGCATAGTGAAGACAGTTCAAAGTACGGATATATGAAGTCATTAAATGATGTGTATTTTTCGAGTGGCTTTTTGTTTTCGTACGGAGCTTATATTTTTGGAAAAGATAACACTGATCCCTCTGACATTGGTTTTGCAGCAGGAGAGGCTGAAAAAGGTGCATACGTATTAAGCGAACTCGCTTCAGTAATGAATGAGGACTGTATTGATGATACGATCACTACAAATGCTTATTCAAAGCTGGCTAATGGGAGCTATTTTGCTACGATCTCAACACCTGATGTTTATTCAACGTTTCTTGATGAACTCGTGAAAAATTATGAGGAGAATGGTGACTCTGCTGATAAGGCACAGAAAAAAGCTGAGGAAAACCTGGTGATGACAACTCTGCCGAAACTTCCGGAAAGCGGAGATCTGGCAGATGGAACTGAGGATACGCTTGATTCCAAGAGCATGGGTGGAATCAATGGATATGCAATCAGTTCTTATACAAAGGCACCAAATGCCTGCCTTGAATTCGTAAAATTTGCCACAAGCTATGAGATGGTAAAGAAGAGGGCAGATATCCTTGGTATTGCTCCTGCAAGAGAGGATGCTGCAAAGGATGTTGGTGGTACATCAGAGCAGCTTTATACAAATCTTGATAATGGAAACATCATACTGATGCCATCTATCACAGAAGTGGGACAGATCTGGACTCCGGGTAAGACCTTTTTCTCGGATCTGGCAAAAGATGTGTTCAGATCTGAAAGCAAGAGAAAATACAAAGATATGGCATCCATGAAAAAAGGACTTGAGGATATGTGTACGCAGATAAATGACGCGATCACGACACTTAAGTAAAGGCGTACAGATATGAAAATGACAGATAAAATTAAAGAATTTTTCAGAACCTCATCACCGGCGGTAAAAACATCGCTGGTGATAATGGGAGCCGGACATTTCAGATACGGTGCACCGGGAAAGGGAATCCTTTACCTTCTTGTAGAGGTATCAATGATCTGGTACCTGATACAGAGAGGCTTTGAGGATA
>JBJELA010000442.1:0-4287 GCA_051878915.1 Candidatus Weimeria sp. | reverse complement strand
GCAGTGATACTCAAAAGGAAAGGGTTTTCTTACCCACAGAGACTACCGAAGAGCCTATTATTAGGACTCTTATTACGGATGGCAAGAGTAAGAAAAGCTATGTCTTCAACAAATATGTCCTGCTGACGGATACAAATTCCGATTACTGCAAGGCGTATGAGATGAGCTCAGGAAGATTTCTGACCAAGGAAGATAGTTTGGACAGAAATTCGCGTAGGTTTGTATCTACAGAAAAGATAATGGATGATTCACAAACAGGAAGAATAGATTCACATATGCTTGGAACTACAGTTAATGTATTCCCTTATGGCAGAATATTTGATTCATCGAAGGCGGATGGGCTCTATTATGTGGAGCTGCCAGACGGAGAGTCTGTAGATGATTTCACGAGAATTCTTCAATTAAATATTGAGAAGGAAAGCGGGATTAAGATAGAGTCGACAGATCTTAAGGGTGACGTGAATAACGTGGGCATACCAACCAGGGATCCGATAAACTATGTCCTGGCGTTCGCGATATTTCTCATTCTCTTTATTCTCCTTGTATTTTATTATCTGCTCAGAAACAAAAGAAATGTCGCTATTATGAGGCTGATGGGCGTCGGTACAAATACGATCCTGAAAAATACTTTCAGTGTTTTTGCTGGATTTTACCCGACAATACTCCTTGTTGCTGCTGTTATAATAATGAGCATTAGTAAAAATGTATCATATCTTGTAAAACTGATAATACCAGTGATCGTTATGTATCCGGCAATACTTCTGTTCTTTACGATAGCATTCCTTATTGTGAACTATCACAATAGCTATATCCTGGCGTTAAAAGGTCACTCTTTTGCAAAAGGGATACTCGTTGTTCAGTTTATCGCAGAGTTTATTATTCTTGCGATAATAATTTATTCAGGTTCAAGTATCTGGAACTATACCTCAGATCTTAAGGCAAGCATGAAAGAATACAGCGGATGGAGTGCAGCTGATGATTACGGAGTCTTTTATCCGCTCTACAATGGCAATGAACAGACTTCTTCTGAAGAGCTTCAAAGGGAAGTTGTTTTTGGAAAGGAGCTTTATAATTTCCTGAATGAAAAGGGTATGATTTTTGCTCGTGCAGGTGATTTTGAAAGACATGATGATGTTACCTCATTAAATTCTAAAGACGATTGCTCTGAACCATATATGAAATCTTTCGATGTCAATCCTAATTATCTGAAAAAATTTCCGGTTTATGACACGGAAGGAAATCCAGTTGCAGTGAATGAGAATGAGACAGCTCTGGTTCTTATTGTTCCGGAAAGATATAAAAATGAGAAAGAGAAAATTGTAAAATACTACAAGAATTCACAGTTGAGCCATCGTGAAGCAGATGAGGATTATTATGGACAAAATCCTGAATTACCAAAGCAGCAGGAAGTTAAAATTATATGGGCCGCATCAAGTCAGAAGGTATTCACCTTTGATCCGGAGATAAACGATTCAGGTAAGATTGATATGCCGCTTATTACAGTTTTAACAGAAGGCAATTCTTATGTCTGTCAAAGACAAGGTATTTTAGGTAATGGGAACACAGACCCTTGTAAAATTCTATTAGATAAGAACTCTGTAAATACATATAGAAAGCTCCTACCAGAACTTAAAAAGCTTGGAATTGATGATAATCTGAAAGCTATTGTTTCAATCAATGAGAAAGCAGAAGAGGAACAGGCATTGTCTAGAAGTAATCTTCGCTTATCACTGATTACAATGCTTATCTTTCTTACCCTGGCGATTTTTCTTATCTATCAGTCCAGCGCACTTGTGTTTGCCGAGAATAAGGTTCGGTATACGATCATGTCTGTATTTGGCATCAGATGGACGCATATATATAAGAGCTATCTGTTGCTAAAGACAGGGGCTTTGGCTCTGATCTGTATCGTCTTGGGTTTCATTGACAGATATAGCAGTAGATTATATTTAATGGTTGCATTCCTGTTCCTGATCGCTGTACAGTATCTGATCATATATATGTGTACTGACAGATTACAGAGAAAGAATACGGTGAGTGTACTGAAAGGAGAATGAGAAGATGACTGAAAAGAGCATGAACAGCCGTGAAGTTTTACGAATATCAGGGCTGAATAAAAAATATGGTGACAGAGTAATCTTCCATGACTTTAATCTTTCCGTATGTTCAGGAGAGATGCTCTGTGTCAGTGGACCCAGCGGAAGCGGAAAGAGCACCCTGCTGAATATTATCGGTATGTTTGAGCTACCAGACAGTGGTGAGATTTACCTGTTCGGAGAGAAAATTCCGAAGGCTGATTCGAAGGAAGGAAAGAATCTTTTGAAAAATCGGCTTTTTTATATGTTTCAGAATTTTGCATTGGTAACAGATGCCTCGGTTGATTATAATCTTGAGATTCCTTTATTGGAAAGCAGAATTCCAAAGAAGGAAAAGCTTATGATGAAAAAGAATGCTTTAAAAAAGGTCGGACTTGATTATTTATCGTTAAAAGAGAAAATATATCATTTGTCCGGCGGTGAGCAGCAGAGAGTAGCCCTGGCAAGAGGGTACATAAAGAAATTCGATCTTCTGCTGGCAGATGAACCCACAGGTTCTCTGGATGAAAAAAACAGGGATTCCATAATTGACATACTGGATCGTTTTCATGATGCAGGTAAAACAATTATCATTGTTTCACACGATCCGACGATCATGGAGCATTGTGAAAAGCACATCCGGATAGACGATTCAATAATTCCCTGCATCAAATAAAAACAGCAAAATAAGTCAATGTGAGTAAGGATAGGCATTTCACTCCCATTTTTGTACATCTTACTCCTGCAGTGAAATTTTTCGTTCCTTCTGTGTTATAATCGCACAGGAGGATTTTTTATGATAAAAATAGCAGTTTGTGATGACAGTGAGTATTCAAGAAAAGATGTAGTGAACCATCTGCTTGATTATTCTATGAAAAATGAGTTTGATTATACTGTGGACGAGTATGATTCAGGAGAAGATCTGCTTGATACCGAGGGAGGATATGACCTGATTTTCATGGATTATCAATTTGATGGGAAGGGCAGGGATGGTATCGAGATTGCACGAGTTCTTCGGGGTCGTAATGATGACGTCACGATCATCTTTCTCTCGAGCTACCCAGAGGCGGTCTTTGACTCATTCGATGTGGAAGCTTTTCGATTTCTCGTGAAGCCTGTTGATGAAGAAAGATTTAACGCTGCTCTTGACAGATTTATTACCGAAAGAGTAAAGGAAAATATGCTGAAACTGCATGAGGTAGGAAAGAACCGATATGTAAACAAGCATGATATAATTTATCTGGAGGGGAACGGAAAAAAATGTATACTGCATTTCGCTGACAGAAGGAAGGATTTCGAGTGTAACAGGACACTCAGACAGATAGAAGAAATGATAGACGATGATATTTTTTACAGATGCCAGAAGTCCTATGTGATAAATCTTGCTCATGTATCCGGGTATAATTATTCGGCTATTACAATGGACAATGGATCGATAGTACTGATCAGCAGAAAAAAGTACAGGGACTTCATAGAGCATTATGGAGATTTTATCCTGAGAAAGAAGACGGACAGATGATACGGACTATAGTCACAGTTCTGTCTTTTACTGTTTGGAATATAATGGATCTCTTCAGCACGAAACTGATCTTTGACAGATTTTATGTGTTAGGTGAATCGAAAAAGAGAGATTACCGATACATTTGGATCTTATACAGCTTTGCAGTAACATATGTTTATTGTCTGATGAAACTGCACAGACCCGGAATTGCCTGCAATATTTTCTTCTTTTTATTTTATCTTAGAATGGTGCCTTTGGTGTGGTCAGCATATGGGGGCAGAGTTAAGATCCCTGCAATCGTTTTTTTCTATGAAGAGGCTGAGGCGGTTGTATCGAGTACTCTTACAATAGTTGTAATCACCAGTATATCCGGAGAAAGTATGGGCCTTTCAGCATGGATTGATGATATGTTTGCCTCTCTGATCGCTGTTGTATTCTTCGTTATACTAAGAGCTCTGCTTTATATGAAGCACAAAGGCACTCAGCTGTGGATGGCTGACCTGTCGGTATGGGAGTACATTCTTCTTATTGCAGCAATATTTTTTACAGGTAATGTTGAAACAGCAGTATGGCGTGGGGACAACTCTGTCCAGGACAGAGCATTTGTTACGATTCTGATGGCACTTGTACTTGTGATGGCGCTCAGGCTGATTTTTGTAAATAATAAAAACTTCTCGATGGAGAATCTGTTAGAAACATTACGCAGACAGA
>JBJELA010000441.1:0-4289 GCA_051878915.1 Candidatus Weimeria sp. | reverse complement strand
GCATCTTCGATGCTAAAAGTCTGCGGTTGTTGGGGAGGTTCCTGCTTCACAGGAACTGCATCTGTGGGGGTTCAATCGTCCGCACAAGTGCGTCCGTCGAGAACCCCCACAGATGCATGCCGTGAATAGTAACCCTGAGTCATCACTTAGCGGAATTTATCATGTCGATGAGCTGTTCTCTGCTATGAACGCCAACAGCCTTCTGAACTACCTCGCCACCCTTGAAAACAAGAAGGGTAGGAATGCTCATTACGTTGTACTTCTCGGCGATATCGGAATTCTCATCTACATCGAGCTTTCCGATCTTTACGTCTGTGAGTTCATCGGCGAGCTTTTCTACGATAGGTCCCTGCATACGGCAAGGTGCGCACCAGGTAGCCCACATATCAACAAGTACAGGCTTGTCGGACTTTAAAACCTCTGAATCAAAATTATCTGAAGTAAACTTTAATACTGCCATTTTTATTCTCCTTAAAAAAATATCTCTTCGTTACATTTGCTACTATAGCACGAAATTAAATTGTACGCAATACATTTTTGAAAAAATTAACAAATTTTTTTATATAGGAATTATACGCGAAGCATAGACGAGATTCTCGACAGCACATTGTCCGGGAGCAGCTGCCCTATAACGAAGTCCAGGAATGAGACTATGGACGGCGTGGAGACCATTCCACGGCGGTAGATAGTCCTTAAGCTCCTTCTGACTATTGTTTCTGTCTTTGCAGAGAGAAATGGAGAGGATCTGTGCCCCGAAGCAGTCTCGATAAAGCCGGTGTCACGGATCCAGTAAGGACAGATGGCCGTTACGGTTATTTTTTCAGGGACAAGCTCCTGGCGCAGCGCGCGGCTGTAGCTCAGGACAAAGGCCTTTGAGGCCGAGTAGGCGTTAAAGCCTTTAAGTGACTGGAAGGCAGCGACTGAGGCGATATTTACGATCCTCGATCCCGCCTTCATAAAAGGAAGGCAGGTGTGGATCATCGCGACTGTGGCTGAGTCATTTAAAGATATCATCTGCTGTTCGCCGGAGTTTCCTATCTGCTCACTCGTGCCGGACAGACCGAAGCCGGCGCAGTTTATCAGAAGGCTTACCTGATAGTCTCCGGACTCAAGCTGCTTTTTTATCATATCAAATGAAGCTTCCTTAGTGAGGTCGGCCGGGAGAACCTTAGCCGGTACTTTTATCTCGTCGGCGAGGGCTCTGAGTCTGTCACCGCTTCTTGCGACCAGCCAGAACTCATCGATATCGAATTCCGACATTTTATCCTTAAGGGCGCGCACATAGCCTCTTCCGAGGCCGTTTGAGGCGCCTGTTATAACGGCTATTTTTTTACTGGAGGACTTTTCCGCTGCCCTTCGATAGTGCCTCAGGCGGATTGTCTCTATAATGGCTATGACTATCCCTAGAAGCCCCATCCAGAAAAAAATATTTCCGGATATACTTACGATCCTGGAGTAAACTTCATTGACTATATGCATAATAACTCTCCAATCTCAAAAACAGATGTCAGCTGTTTCTGAAGAATCCAGTTCACTGATTCAGCATAGGAACTATTATAATTGTTTGCAGTGGTTTTGCAAGCTTATATGAAGTGGTGAAGCCTGTGTTGTTTTATCATTTATAGCCGAAAGTAAAAAAGTACTTGACATATACCCTCTAGGGGTATAATATATTCCCAGATACCCGGAAGGGGTATCAGATGATTTCTTTGAAAGAAGGTATTCTCTTGGAAAAATATAACGTAACCGGTATGAGCTGCGCTGCCTGCCAGGCTCACGTCGAAAAGGCAGTAAGCAAGGTTAACGGCGTTAAATCAGTAAGCGTCTCACTGCTTACGAATTCAATGGCAGTCGACGGCACAGCGAGTGAATCAGATATCATAAAAGCAGTCGAGGCAGCAGGCTATGGCGCCTCAAAGCAGGATTTCGACACACCGAAGGCCGGCAGCGCGAGCGCGAAGCTGGCGGCAGAAGAGGAGTCGTTAAAGGATAAGACTACGCCAAAGCTTTTAAAGAGGCTGATCTGGTCAGTCATAGTTCTCCTGGTCCTTATGTACATCACAATGGGCCACAATATGTGGGGATGGCCGGTGCCGGCATTTTTAAATCACAACCATATAGGACTTGCGATCACGCAGATGCTGCTGGCTCTTATAGTTATGACGATAAACCGGGCATTTTTCACATCGGGCTTTAAGTCACTGATACACGGCTCTCCGAATATGGACGCGCTGGTAGCCTTAGGCTCAGGCGTTTCATTCGGCTGGTCCTTATACATCCTCTACCGTATGACATACCTGCTTACTACAGGAACGTCTCAGATGGACCTTATGCCGCTGTATCACAATCAGCTGTACTTTGAGTCGGCGGCAATGATCCCGGCGCTTATCACTATCGGAAAAACCCTTGAATCCTATTCAAAGGGCCGCACGACAGACGCGCTGAAAAACCTGATGAAGATGGCTCCGAAGACCGCTGTCATCGAGCGTGACGGGCAGCAGAAAGAGGTCGGGATCGACGAGGTCAGATCAGGTGACATCTTTGTAGTAAAACCAGGCGAATCAATCCCGGTCGATGGCGTGATCATCGATGGCACAACCGCAGTGGATGAATCGGCCCTGACAGGTGAGTCGATCCCTGTTGACAAGACTGTTGATGACGCCGTTTCAGCCGCTACCATAAATCAGTCCGGATTTATCAGAGCCCGCGCCACAAGAGTCGGCGAGGATACTACTTTTTCACAGATCATCCAGATGGTAAGTGACGCGGCATCGACAAAGGCTCCGATAGCCCGCATCGCCGACAGGGTTTCCGGAGTGTTTGTGCCGGCAGTTATGCTCATAGCCCTCGTTGTGTTCATCGGCTGGATGATAATAGGCGGAGAAACTACTACCTCACTTGAGCACGCGATCACAGTTCTTGTCATTTCCTGCCCGTGCGCTCTCGGCCTCGCTACACCAGTTGCTATAATGGTAGGAAACGGAATGGGCGCGAAGAACGGTGTTCTGTTCAAAACATCCGAAGCTCTTGAGAACGCCGGAAAGGTCCAGATAATTGCTCTTGACAAAACAGGTACCATCACCGAGGGAAAGCCTCAGGTAACTGATATCATCCCGGCAGATGGATTTACTTCCGAAGGCCTGCTGCAGACAGCATATTCACTCGAGGCAAAGTCCGAGCATCCGCTCGCGAAGGCTGTTGTGGAAAAGGCGCAGAGTGAAGGCGTAAAGGCCGACGAGGCAGATGACTTCGAGGCTCTTGCCGGTAATGGACTTAAGGGTGCCATAAATGGTAAAATAGTCTATGGCGGTTCCGGAAAGTTTATTTCCTCTCTTGTAAAAATACCCGATGATCTGCTCAGGAAATCAGCGGAGCTTTCAGAGCAGGGCAAGACGCCGTTATTTTTTGAAGAGGATGGAAGGCTTTCAGGCATCATCGCTGTGGCTGATGTCATAAAGAGTGACTCGGGACAGGCTGTAAAGGAACTGCAGCGCATGGGAATAGAAGTCGTAATGCTTACAGGCGATAATGAGAGGACCGCAAAGGCCATTGGCGATCAGGCCGGCGTTGACAGGGTTATTGCCGGCGTACTTCCGGATGGGAAGGAAAAGGTCATCAGAGACCTTCAGAAACGCGGCAGAGTCGCAATGGTCGGAGATGGAATCAATGACGCTCCGGCTCTTACAAGGGCTGATACAGGCATCGCTATCGGAGCAGGTACTGACGTGGCTATCGATTCAGCTGATATAGTCCTGATGAATTCAAAGCTTTCAGATGTTTCAGCCGCGATCAGGCTCTCAAGGGCTACCCTTAAGAATATCTACGAGAACCTTTTCTGGGCCTTTGCCTACAATGCTCTGCTGATCCCTATGGCAGCAGGCCTGTATCCGGGAATTCACTTAAACCCTATGTGGGGAGCTGCTGCAATGAGCCTTTCGAGCTTTACTGTATGTATGAACGCTCTTAGACTGAATCTTTTCAGGGTTCACAGCACAAAGCATGACAAGCCTCTGAGGCATCCGGCTCTTCCAGACGCCTCAGGTGAAAAAATAACCGTGGCAGAAAACGCCGTGAATGGAAATCCGGCTGCCTGCCCTATTGAAAGTACAGATGGAGGTAACACAATGAAGGAAACTGTAAATGTCAAGGGAATGATGTGCCAGATGTGCGAGAAGCACGTAAGCGAAGGCCTTAAGAAAATCGACGGCGTAACAAGAGCAACAGCAGACCACGAGAAGGGTACAGCTGTCATTGAAGCCACAAAGCCGATAGCTGAGGCCGATATAAAG
>JBJELA010000440.1:0-21225 GCA_051878915.1 Candidatus Weimeria sp. | reverse complement strand
CGTGTTTCATAACCACTTTGATGCCTTTCGAAGAAAGGCACATGTATAAATATGATGATACTCAGATGGATAGTGGCGCTTTTCCTGGCTTTTCTGTTGGGAAAGCTGATGACAAAAATACATATGCCGGCCATTCTTGGCTGGCTGATCGGCGGTATGCTTTTAGGACCGCACGCTCTGCATCTGATGCCGCAGAGCCTTATGGACAGCGCCGGGTACACAGCAGCGCAGGATGTCTTAGGCGTAGCCGTCGGCCTTATGCTTGGCACAGAGCTTATCGGTGATAAACTGAAAAAATACGGCAAAGCTTTGATGATCACAACCCTTACGCAGTCGCTTGGTACATTTGCTGTCGTTTCAGTGGTGTTCGCGGTTATTTTTGCAATACAGAAGGTGCCGGTCTGGCTCGGTTTCGCCTTCGGAAGCATCGCGCTCGCCACGGCTCCGGCTCCGGCGCTTTCGATAACCCAGCAGTACCACACGAAGGGACCTGTTACGGATACGCTGCTGCCTATGGCCGTACTCGATGATATCGTCGGGATAGCGGTATTTTTTACAGTAAATTCCCTTATCGCGCGGCAGGTTTCGGCCGGAGCGCTGGCCTGGTACATGGTTCCGGTGATGATTTTTCTGCCGATAATCATAGGGATCGTTCCTGGCATTATTACTGGAAAAATACTTCGCCGCTGCCATTCCGCCGTTTCCGATATGATCGTGGTCTGGATTATGATTGCGGCAACCTTTATGCTCGGCTGGATCTGCAACACGTATCTGACGCCGTCGGTAAGCCTTAATTATGTGTTGATGGGAGTATCGTTCTCGACTATTTTTTCAAATATGCTGCCGGAGAAAAAATTAAACGTGGTCGTTGATGAGTTCTCACCGTTTCTGATGATCTCCCTTCTCGCCACGATTGTAGGACTTGGAGCGCCGCTCAACTATCATCTGATCCTCGGCGCCGGACTCTACACCTTTGTCTATATCGCGGCGCGGGCAGCAGGCAAATATTTTGGCGCGAGAGGCGGCGCAAAAGCCACGCATCTGCCGGAAACCGTACAGAAATACCTGGGGCTTACCCTGCTTCCGCACAGCGGCGTTTCGCTCGTCTTTACAGGGATTACCTGCGCAACTCTTGCGTCCGAGCCGTCTCTTGTTCGTATAGTTCAGGGCACGATAGCCGCGGCTGCGATCATCAACGAATTCATCGCCGTCTTTGCCGCGAAAAAAGGCTTTGAGATGGCCGGGGAGATTAATACCGCAAAATCCTGATCCCGACACGCAGGCCGGAATTCTCATGTCATCCGGGCTTTAATTGTTTTTATGGATTAATTGCCTTATAATAGACACGCAGTAATTGTCAGAAAAGATGGAGTACAAATGTCTACTATAAGAGATTTAAAGATCGGACAGGCTGCCACTGTGTCGGCAGTTGGCGGAGAAGGAGCATTAAGACAGCATTTTCTCGATATGGGTGTCATACCGGGAGTTACGGTAGAACTGATAAAGTATGCGCCGATGGGCGATCCGATTGAGCTTAAGGTGCAGAGCTATGAGCTCACGCTCAGGTTAGCTGACGCCGCGAAGATCGAGGTCGTAAATGTCAGAGATCCGCAGGAGGCTTCAAGGTCTCTTTCGGGACTGGCCTCATTGCCGGTGGAGAGCGATCGGGATAAATTCATCGATCACCCTGGTCTGGGCGAGGGCGGCCGTTACCACGATAAAAAGACAGAGCATCCTCTGCCTGAGGGAACGGTGCTTACCTTTGCGCTGGCGGGAAATCAGAATTCCGGAAAGACGACACTTTTCAACCAGCTTACGGGTTCAAACCAGCATGTCGGTAATTTTCCCGGAGTCACAGTGGACAGAAAAGACGGTGTGATCCGCGGACATAAGAACACGCTTGTAACCGATCTGCCTGGAATCTATTCGATGTCACCATACACGAGCGAGGAGGTCGTATCACGTCAGTTTATCCTCGATGAAAAGCCAAAGGGCATTATTAATATCGTTGACGCGACGAACATCGAAAGAAACCTGTATCTGACTCTGCAGCTTCTGACTCTTAATATTCCGATGGTAGTAGCTCTCAATATGATGGACGAGGTCCAGTCAAACGGCGGCTCGGTAAATGTAAACAGGATGGAGCAGCTCTTAGGCGTACCTGTCATTCCGATTTCTGCCGCAAAGAACGAGGGAATCGATGAGCTTGTAAGCCATGCACTTCATGTGGCCAGATATCAGGAACGGCCGCTCAGACAGGATTTCTGCGATCCGGGCGAGAAGAATGGAGCGGTTCACAGATCTATCCACGCAGTCATGCATCTGATCGAGGACCACTCGGAAGAGTCGGGGATCCCGATCCGTTTCGCGGCGACAAAGCTTATCGAGGGAGATAAGAGTGTAATAGACGCCCTGAAGCTTGATGAAAACGAGCAGGAGACCGTTGAGCATATCGTAAAGCAGATGGAGAAGGAGAGCGGACTTGACCGCTCAGCCGCAATCGCCGATATGCGTTTCCATTTCATTGAAAAAGTAGTCGCGTCCTCAGTAATAAAGCCTAAGAAAAGCAAGGAGCAGACCAGAAGCAGCCAGATAGATAAAATTCTGACCGGAAGGTACACAGCCATTCCGATGTTTGTTCTGATAATGGCGTTGATTTTTTACCTGACCTTTAATGTCATAGGAGGAACGCTTCAGTCCATTCTGGACACAGGCATTACGGCACTCAGCAATACCGCTGAAAACGCCATGAATGCGGCGGGTGTGAACTCGGTGCTTGTCTCTCTCGTCATAGACGGAGTGTTTAACGGCGTAGGTTCGGTGCTTTCATTTCTGCCGATAATCGTCACACTGTTCTTCTTCCTCTCACTGTTAGAGGACTCAGGATATATGGCGAGGATTGCGTTCGTAATGGATAAGATCCTGAGAAAGCTTGGTCTTTCCGGACGGAGCATAGTGCCGATGCTTATAGGCTTTGGCTGCTCGGTTCCAGCCGTAATGTCGTCAAGGACGCTGCCTTCGGAGCGGGACAGAAAGCTTACAGTTATCATGATACCGTTCATGAGCTGCTCGGCGAAGCTTCCTATCTACTCGTTCTTCATCTCGGCTTTTTTCCCGGGACGCGGGGCGATAGTCATGCTGCTTTTGTACTTTACCGGAATCGCGGTCGGCATCCTTACAGCGGTTATTTCAAAAAATACGAGATACAAGGGTGACGCCGTTCCGTTCGTCATGGAGCTTCCGACCTACAGAATGCCCCGTCCGAAGAACGTGGGACAGCTTCTCTGGGAAAAATCAAAGGATTTCATTCAGAGGGCGTTTACGGTTATTTTTCTGGCATCGATGATCATCTGGTTCTTCCAGACATTCTCGCCGTCATTTGCTATGGTAAGTGATTCTTCACAGAGCATGTTGGCAATACTTGCCGGATATATCGCGCCAATCTTCAAGCCGCTCGGATTTGGCGACTGGAGAATGGTCACAGCGCTTATTTCAGGTTTCCTGGCAAAGGAGAGCGTCGTATCGACACTCGGAATCCTGTTTGGAAGCGTAGCGACACTGCAGCATACACTTACGCCGGCAACCGCCGCTTCATTTCTGGTTTTCTGTCTGCTCTACACTCCGTGTGTGGCAGCGATTGCCTCGATCAGGCGTGAGCTCGGACGCAGATGGGCGTTCCAGATAGTAATCTTCCAGTGCGTAGTTGCCTGGGTGTGCGCGTTCATCGTACACATGGCAACACTGCTGTTTGCGTAAACCGAAGAGGGTTATATGATTACAATATTAAGCAGATTTTTTATAGATAAAAATGACACAGAGGAGAAGCAGAGAAATGCCTGGGGCAGACTCTGCGGAACCTGCGGTATTGTTTTAAATCTGCTGCTTTCAGTTTTAAAGATAGCGGCAGGTTTTCTGACACATTCCATATCTGTCGTCGCTGACGCGATGAACAACTTTTCAGATGCTCTGTCGTCATTTGTGACGATAGCAGGTTTCAAGCTGTCGTCTCAGAAGGCAGATCCGGAACACCCATATGGCCACGGCAGGATAGAGTATGTCTCAGGATTTGTGGTTTCGGCACTGATTATAATCATGGCCTATGAGCTGATCCGTGATTCAGTCCTGCGTCTTATACATCCTGAGAAGACATCGTTTTCTCTGGTAGCGATCGTGATTCTTCTGGCGTCGATCGGCATCAAGCTTTACATGCTCTGCTACAACCGGTCTGTGGGAAAGAAAATCAATTCGCTACCTCTGATGGCAGCGGCGAAGGATTCCATGAGCGACTGCGTATCGACTTCGATCGTAACCATAGCCCAGATCGTATCTGCAAAGACAGGGTTCATCTATCTCGATGGAATCTGCGGAATCCTGGTCGGACTATTTGTGGCATACGAGGGTTTTGAATCTGCAAAGGACACCTTGAACCCGCTTCTGGGGCAGGCGCCTGATCCTCACTTTGTAGATAAGGTAAGAAAGGTTATGCTCGAACAGGATCCGAGGATTTCAGGGATCCATGACCTTATAGTTCACGACTATGGCCCGGGCAGACGAATGGTATCACTCCACGCCGAGGTACCGGCTGATGGCAACCTGATCGAGCTGCACGAGATTATTGATTCGGCGGAGGAGGCTCTTGAGAACGAATTAGGCTGCGAAGCAGTCATCCATATGGATCCGATAGTTACCGACGATCCGGAGGTTCTTTCTGTAAAAAACAAGGTCATCTCGATCGTAGAGGAGATAAATCCGTCTCTTTCGCTTCACGATTTCCGCATTATAAAAAGACATGACATGGACAGAATGTTTTTCGATGTTCTGGTTCCATATGGATTCGGGATGGATGCGGACCAGCTGAAGACGGAAATCACCAGTCTGATCAATAAAAAAATCGGATCCTACGACGTCTGCATCCACGTAGATATCGACTATTCGGTGAGGTCAGTCTGAGGACAGACTGCGTCAAGCCATCGTTTTATACCTGGCATGGGACGGTTAAATCCGGTTCCCCTGTAAAAATCTCTGTTTTTGTGTTAATATATTTGCCAGACCGTCCGATATAAAGATTGGATAGACTATATAGAAACGGAATTCTATCAGAATGGCGGCTTGTCCGGATACGGATGTCCGGAGGATGCCGGGAAAGACGATATTGAGGAATGGTAAAAGGATTATATACCGGCTGGACCGGAATGATCGAGGAGCAGCGAAGACTCGACGTCCTGAGTAATAACCTGGCGAATTCAAATACCACCGGTTATAAGAAGGAGGGCACGACAAATGCCGCCTTTGACAGGCAGCTGGCACTCCGTATCAGGGATTCGGGAGATTTTGGATTTTCAAGAGGCCTGGGCGACATCCAGCAGGGAGTCAAGGTCGGGGAGACCTATACCGACTGGAGCCAGGGAAGCTTCCATGTCACAGATGAGAAGAGCAACCTCGCTATCGGAGGCGACGGATTTTTCGCAATCGCCTACACAGACAAGCAGGGCAATACTTCTGTCAAGTACACAAGAGACGGAGAGTTCACAGTAGACAGTCAGGGATATTTCAGAGACGGAGACGGCAACTATCTGCTTGATATGAATGGCGCGACGTCCGGTCAGATCAGCGAGGCAAACTATGTCAGAGTTGATCCGCTTCAGACCTACACAGTAGATGAGCTTGGAAATATCTGGCAGAATAACACGATCGTAGACACGGTCGGGGTCGTAGACGTAAATGATACGGACTATCTCTCCAAGTACGGTGAGAATCTCTACGATCTCGTAAATGGCGGTACAGTCACCAGAGGCACGAATTTCCAGATAGAACAGGGTGCTCTCGAGACCTCGAATGTCAACGTCGTTGATGAGATGGTATCGATGATCACGATCCAGAGGGCGTATGAAGCCGGACAGAAGGTTATCCAGGCAGAGGACGAGACACTTGAGATGGCTACGAGTCAGGTAGGCAAGGTCTGATAGGAGGAAATAGATTATGATGCGTTCATTATGGACCGCTGCCACGGGTATGAAGAGTCAGCAGACCGCCGTGGATACGATCTCAAATAATCTGGCAAATGTCAATACAGTAGGTTTCAAGCAGAAGGATACAGAGTTCAAGTCACTTCTGTACCAGACGCTTCAGTCGAAAACTACTTCAGCAAATGGTGATACAAAGCCGACTCAGGCTCAGGTAGGACTCGGAGTAAGGGTTGCGGCTACGAATACCAGCTTTACCACAGGAATTCAGGAATCAAGCGACAATCCTGCAGCCTGCTTTATCTCAGGAAACGGATTTTTCGCTGTTCAGGGACTTGACGGAAATACCTATTACACAAGAGACGGTGATTTTAACTGGTCCGTAGATGATGACGGAGCCAGGGTGCTTACAAATAACAGCGGACTAAGAGTATTGGATTCCCGCGGTAGAAGAATAACGCTTCCGGATGGAGTGGGCACAGATCAGGTCTCCATCGATTCGGATGGAGTCATCGGATATACGGACTCCAACGGTAACGCGCTGACGACCGGCCAGCAGATAGGCCTTTTCCAGTTCTCAAATATGGATGGACTTGAGGAACGCGGCGGAAATCTCTACGCTGCGACAGCAGCCAGCGGAGCAGCCATAAATGAGGCCACTACGAACTTAAACATCGTAAGAAGCCAGATAAAACAGGGCTATATCGAAGGCTCGAATGTCAGCATGGCTGACCAGATGGTAGACCTCATAATAGCTCAGAGAGCCTATGAGATGAACTCAAAGGCTATCACTACATCAGACAGTATGCTTGAGACAGCTAATAATCTGAGGAGGTAAGCATGAGCAGTATTGGTACAGACTTTACTACTTCATATTTGAACAGTCTTACTAGCCAGGCTTCAAACATGAAAAATTCGCAGCAGGCGACTGACGTGGAAAAAGCAGCCTCCGGTCTGTCGAAGAATTCCTCAAAGGAGGAGCTTACAAACGCGGCAAAGACGTTTGAGTCTTATTTTGTAGAGCAGGTAATGAAGGAGATAAAGCAGTCTACTGATGACCTGAACAGTGATGAGGACTCGGATACCTATGCAAAGCAGGTGTCTGACATGTATATGGATACGACTATCCAGACGCTTGCCTCTGATATCGTAGACAAATACGGAGACAGCTTTACTGAGGAAATGGTTGCAAATATGCAGGCTCAGTACGGAATCACTGACACATCAGAAACAACAGAATCATGACGACGATAGAGGGATATGTAGATCATATTATTTTCAGAAACGAGACGAACGCTTACACAGTGCTGGTGCTCTCACCGGATGAACCGGTGGAGGAAGAGGGCCTTGATAACCCGCGGGAAATCACCTGTGTAGGCGTTTTTCCATCTGTAACGCAGGGTGAAAATCTCCGGGTTGAGGGTATTTTTACAGTGCACGAGAGCTTCGGCAAGCAGCTGAAGGTCAGCTCATATGAGGAGATCGCGCCAAAGGATACACAGGCGCTTTACCGTTACTTAAGCTCCGGCGCGGTAAAGGGCGTCGGGGAGGGCCTGGCGAAGCGCATCATTGAAAAGTTCGGCGATAAGACCTTTGAGATCATGGAGATAGAGCCGGAAAGGCTCGCTGAGGTCAGGGGGATCAGCGAAAGAAAGGCTGTCCAGATAGCTGAGGACCTGCGAAGAAAGCATGACCAGCGGCAGGTTATGCTTGAGCTTTCAAAGCTGAATATTACCGCGGGCACGGCCCTGAAGATCTACAACAAATACGGCCAGACAGCTATGACTGTCATTAAGAAAAATCCATACAGGCTGGCGGAGGAGATTGACGGAATAGGCTTTAAGACAGCAGACGACATAGCGCTCTCGATCGGATATTCGCGCGAGAGCAATGAGAGGATAAAGTGCGGCATTCTCTATGCGCTCGGTTCCGCTTCATCTGACGGCAATACATATATGAGACGGCCGGATCTCGTCAGCCGTTCGGTGAATTTACTTGGCGTATCTGAAGAACAGGTCGACAGCATGATCTTTGACCTCACGATGAACAGAAAAATAAAGTCAGTCGGAGAGGCTGTCTATCTGTTCCCATATTACCGTATGGAGGAGAGAGCGGCCGATATGATGCTTGGTCTGACAGGCCGGATCGAGGTAAATGAAAAGAAGGTAGCGGACAGGATCAGAGAGCTCGAAAAAGAAGAGGGGATGACTCTTGATGAAAATCAGAGAAAGGCTGTGGCGGAGGCTGCCTGCAACGGAGTCCTGATACTTACGGGAGGTCCTGGTACAGGAAAGACTACTACCATAAGGACTATTATCAGCTATTTTGAGTCTGAGGGACTTATGGTGAGGCTCGCGGCTCCTACAGGCCGCGCCGCCAAGAGAATGACTCAGGCTGTGGGACAGGACGCCCAGACCATCCACAGGCTGCTTGAGGTTACAAAAGGCGGAACTACGGATGACAGTGAGCCCGGCTCGAATCCGGGTATTTTTGAAAGAAACGAAGAAAACCCTATAGAAGCAGATGTCGTGATAATAGATGAGATGTCAATGGTCGACATTACGCTTATGTACGCGCTGCTCCGTGCCATTCCTGCAGGGACGAGGCTTGTTCTCGTGGGAGATGTGGACCAGCTGCCGTCAGTGGGCCCGGGAAATGTCCTGAAGGATCTGATAGCCTCAGACGCTTTTCCGGTTGTGCGCCTTACGAATATCTTCAGGCAGGCGGAGACCAGCGACATCGTCCTCAATGCCCACCATATCAGAAATGGAGAGAATGTAAAGCTCGATAACAAAAGCAGGGATTTTTTCTTCCTTAAGAGATATGATGCCGATAGCATTATTACTACGATTCTTTCTCTGCTGAAGACCAATCTTCCGAAATACGTGGACGCTGATGTCCTTGATATCCAGGTGCTCTCGCCTATGAGAAAGGGACTGGCGGGAGTAGAAAGGCTTAACAGCATTCTTCAGCGGCAGCTGAATCCGCCTGGAGAGTACAAGGAAGAGAAAAAATTCGGCGACATCGTATTCCGCGAAGGTGACAAGGTCATGCAGACGAAAAATGACTATGATATCACCTGGAGAAAATACGGCGTAAACAAGGTGATTTTAGAAGAGGGCACCGGCATTTTTAACGGAGACTGCGGGATCATCAGAGAGGTGAATGAATTCTCCTCTGATATGCTGATAGAATTCGATGAGGGGCATTTTGTCGAGTACCCGTTTGCAAGTCTTGAGAATCTCAGTCTTGCGTACGCTGTGACGATCCATAAATCACAGGGCAGCGAGTATCCGGCGGTAATAATACCGCTTCTTGCCGGACCAGAGGTCCTCTACAACAGGAACCTGCTCTATACAGCGGTTACGAGGGCAAAAAAATGCGTTATCCTGGTCGGAGACGAGAACGTCTTTTACAGCATGGAGAGAAATGACAGGCAGAGGCTCCGCCTGTCAGGACTTAAGGACAGGATAATCGAGCTTAAAGGAGCGCAACAGGGACTATAAAGGAGAGACAGGGTTATGAAAACGATGACTAAGGGAAAAATAGCCAGGGAGGCGGGAAGACTTCTTTTCCCTCCGAGATGCCCGTCGTGTGACGGGCTTCTCGCGCCTGATGAAAAAAGTATCTGCAGGGACTGTGAAAAGCTGGTTGTAAGGGTGCGGGGGAATTTCTGCCAGACCTGCGGGAGACTGTTGAAAAAAAGAGGAGAGATCACCTGCCCGGACTGCGGCAGGTATCATCACGTTTTTTCAGAGGGGCGGCCGCTCTACGAGTATGAGGGGCCGATAAGAGAGGCGGTCTACCGGTTCAAGTACAAGGGGAGAAAGTCCTATGCGGACGCGTTTGCCTGTGACGCGGTGGACCTCTGGGGAGAATGGATAAAGGCATCGGCTGATGTGATCGTCCCGGTGCCGATGAATGCGAAAAAGCTCAGGCAGAGAGGGTATGATCAGGCGGATGTCCTGGCACATGCCATAAGCGCGGAGTGCGGAATCCAATACAGGCATCTTTTAGAACGCGTCAGAGAAACAGTTCCAATGAAGGCACTTTCGAGGAGCGAGAGACAGAATAATCTTAAAAACGCTTTTCAAGTAAGCGATTTTGATGTAAAATTAAAAAAAATACTTTTGGTGGATGATATTTATACCACGGGTTCCACCCTGGATGAGTGCGCCAGAGTCCTTCTGGCGGAAGGGGCATCTGAGGTAAATGGTATATATATAAGTATCGGAGGGTGACAGAAAGGAAAGGTGGTTTTCGATGGATCTCAGGAACTGCAGGAAATGCGGAAAAATTTTCGGATACAGCGGACATGGTCCTGTTATATGTGACAACTGCAAGAAAGAGGCTGAAGAAAGCTTTCAGAAGGTTAAAGACTATATTCGTGATAATCCGCTTACATCTATTAACGGTGTTGCCGAGGAATGTCATGTTACGGTTCAGCAGATAAAGCAGTGGGTAAGAGAGGAGAGGCTTGAATTCTCGAAGGAATCAGGTGTCGTTTTTCACTGTGAGAACTGTGGCGCGCCTATCAGGACAGGAAGATTCTGTGAGAACTGTAAGAACCAGATGGCAAACGAGCTCGGTAACATGTACGATAAACCGAAGCCGGAGAATACCGCGCCTCTTAAGACCAGGCACGAGGAAGACCGCATGAGGTTTATGGGAAAGCAATAAATTATGATAGATACTGAACGTGTCAAAAAAATGACTCAGATGGCTCTGCGCGAGAAGAGAAGCGGCATCAGGATCGATAATTTCGATGATCCGGACAGAAAGGATTTTATTTCTTTCTATGGAGTACGTTCATTTTTTCGCGCGACTATCATGTATCTGGTTATTTTCTTTCTGCTGCTGGTGCTTGTTTTTTCGACAGTTACCCTCCAGGTGAGCAGGCTCTATATCGCGATCACTATTTTTATCGGCATTATAGGGTATCTGTTCTTTCTGCTGTTCTATTCAGGACATTCGAGAAGGAAGACACTGGAGCGGTTTGAGACATATAAGAATATTGTTAAGGAGCAGAGAAAAGATCTGAAGGTTCTCGAGGAGATATACGAGAAAGAGGACAGGGAGAGTCACGGTCAGCAGGAGAAGACAGACAGGAACGAATGGGATGAAGATAGATTTAGCGACTAGCAGCCGCATCAATAACTTTATATCAACCCATGAGAACGTTATAAGACGTATTACAGGCGGATTATGGACATTTTTTGGTGTCAGCGTCCTGGCTGAATCTTATGGCTTCTCACCGCTTTTGTCGTCACCTGTCATCATACTGATTCTTACTGCCGCAGGAGTTTTTATCCCTTCATCGGGCATAGCGCTTATGCTTGCGCTGTATTCTGTGCTGCAGGTTTTAA
Organism: Candidatus Weimeria sp.; assembly: GCA_051878915.1. Taxonomy (GTDB): domain Bacteria; phylum Bacillota; class Clostridia; order Lachnospirales; family Lachnospiraceae; genus Weimeria. The sequence goes on along the minus strand of JBJELA010000440.1, from coordinate 9,896 downwards.
GCCTCTCACAGTCAGCAGGTGTTATTTTAGTCCTGATGTATCTGTTTTTCTATGCCTTCTGTTTTGCTTACAAGGCGAAGCATATGAATCTGCTTCCTGGTATGACTGTCCTTTACAGGACATCGATGCCTTCGATGGCACCGATGCTTGCAGGTCTTTTTGGTGATTATCACGAGGTTACCTCGGTCATCAGCGGAAGCACCATCGCATACTATATGAAAAGTATCCACGATGCCGTTCCGACGCTTTCAGAGTCTGAAAATGCCACAAGCGGACTGGACATTCTGTCAGCAATGATAGGAAACAGAGGCTTCTATTTTTTTATGGCAGCTATGGTCACTATGTTTCTTGTGGTTATGATAGTCAGAAATATCCGTTCGCCTCATTCCTGGATATTTGCGGTAATGCTTGGCATTTTAGCAGAGGCGCTTATCATGTCAGGAGGAGAGATATTTTTCGGACAGGGGCCGAGTGTGGCTGCCCTGTTCTTTGGCAATGCTGTGACTGCGGTAACAGGCTTTATTGCCGCTTTTCTTTTCCAGAATCTCGATTATACGAGGGTTGAGAGGGTGCAGTTTGAGGACGACGAATACTATTATTATGTGACTGCCGTTCCAAAGATACATATATCTGAAGAAGACAAGGAAATAAAGAGAATCACTCCCGATAAAACGGAGAAAGACGACGATGATGAGAAGGAGGTGAAAGCGTGACTGATGTATTAGACAATATCAATGCTTTTCTCTATGATAATTTTACACTGACGATACCGACTCCTCATGTCATAGATGTTATAGAGATTATCATTATAGCGTTCTTTATTTACGAGATACTGCTATGGATTAAAAACAGCCGCGCTTTCATGCTTCTTCGTGGTATACTGGTTATCGTGCTGTTCTTCATAGTTGCAGGCCTTCTGCAGATGAACACCATACTCTGGCTGGGCGAGAAGCTTTTAAGCGTCGGTATCATGGCGCTGGTTGTCGTGTTCCAGCCTGAGCTGCGGTCCGCTCTCGAACAGCTGGGCCGGAGAAACCTGTTCCAGGCGCTTGCAAAAGGATTTTCTAAGAATGTAGGTGAACGGTTCAGTGATCACACCTTAAATGACCTGGTAAAGGCATGCTATGATATGGGCGCTGTAAGGACAGGCGCTCTTATAGTTATCGAGCTTGAGACCGGACTTTCAGAGTATGAACGTACCGGAATCCCTATAGACGCTATACTTTCAAGACAGCTGCTTATAAATATTTTTGAGAAAAATACACCGCTTCACGATGGAGCTGTTCTGGTCAGAGGAGACAGAGTTGTTTCAGCCACCTGCTATCTCCCTCTTTCAGATAACCTGGAGATATCAAAGGATTTAGGCACCCGTCACAGAGCGGCACTAGGTATTTCAGAGGTTTCTGATGCGGTAACTATTGTTGTCTCGGAGGAGACTGGTCAGGTTTCTGTGACGCAGGGAGGAAAGCTTCGCCACGGGATTACTGCCGAGCAGCTGACAAAGCTTCTGAGAAGCATCCAGAACAAGAAAGACGAAGGAAATCGGGAAGGAGGATCAGCTGATGAGCAGAAAAAAGATTCATGACTTCCTGACCAAGAACTGGGGACTGAAAATACTTGCGGTTATCCTTTCGATAATCCTCTGGGTTGTAGTTGTCAGTGTTAATGATCCTATCGAGAAACGTAACTTTACCGCGAAGGTCTCACTTGAGAATCAGGAGACTATCAGTGAACAGGGCAAGTACGTATCAGTCGCTGACTCCTCGCTGTCGGTTACTTTCCGCGTGAGCGCGCACAGGTCTGTTATGGATCGTCTGAGCAATTCTGACTTCATTGCGACAGCCGATCTCGATTATCTCGATGAAGACGGCAAGGTTCCGATCCAGATCACGTGCTCGGCGTACTCTGAAGCCCAGGTAAAAATAATCGGTGCTACGCATTATCTGGAAGTAGAAGTGGGCAAGAAGCAGTCAAAGAAGTTTATGATAAACGCGACTACAAAAGGCACTCCGGCTGATGGCTTTGCTGTGAAGGAAACTACAGTTACTCCGAATGTCGTGACTGTTGAGGGACCTGCAAGTATAGTAAAGACTATTGACCATGTGAGCGCTGTGGCTGATGTCGATGGTATTTCTGAGGATGTAACGGAAAAGGTTGTTCCGATCCTCTATGACTCGGACAATAATGAGATAAATACTACAAGACTTACACTAAGCACTACTACTGTAAATGTTTCTGTTACCATGGAATCGGTAAAGACTGTTCCTATAGAGGTGTCGGATCCTACATCCAGCCAGCTGCCGGACGGTGTTACACTCGACAATGTTACCGTGGATCCTGATGAGGCGAGTCTGGTCGGAAGCGCGGAGGATCTGAATCAGATAAGCAAGATTGAGATTCCGTTCTCTGTCCTCGATGCCTCGTCAAATGACGACAGCTTTTCGACGACGATCGACATCACGAGTTATCTGCCGGATGGGGTGAGTCTGAGTGATGACGCCAAGTCCAAGGTTACGGTTACGGTGAACTATAAGACGGAGACGCAGAAGACTGTCGATGTACCGACGGACAATCTGACTGTCAAGAATCTTCCTGATGGCTATGAAGCTGCCTTTGAGGATTCGACGGTAAGCGTAGTCCTGTCAGGCTATGAGGATGATCTGTCTGCTGTGTCGGAATCTGAGCTGACAGGTTCGGTTGACGCCAGCGGACTATCTGAGGGAGAACACAAGGTATCGGTGGAGCTGACGCTTCCGGATGGGGTGAAGGCTCAGAATGCTTCGACAAAGATTACAATTTCGAAGCGTTCTGATGACGAGAGTGATAATGGAGGAAATAACTGATATATGGTAAGTCATAAGCTTACGATAAAAAATCCGGCAGGATTGCACCTCCGGCCTGCCGGGATACTTTGCCAGGAGGCTATGAAATACAAGTCAAAGATTACATTCAGGTATGGCCCGAATGATATGGGAGAGGCAAATGCCAAGAGTATACTCTCGGTCCTAGGCGCCTGCATCAGGCGTGGCGACGAGATTACGCTGATCTGCGATGGCGAGGACGAGATAGAGGCCATGCACCGCCTGGTGCCGATTATTGTTGATGGATTAGGCGACGAATTGAGTTAGTTCGAAAGAAGGTTATATAAAAATGATGAATTATAAGCACTATGTCAAGAACCCTGTACTGAAGTTTCCGGAGAGGACCTGGCCGGACAAGGAGATCACAAGGCATCCTATCTGGTGCTCTGTGGATCTGCGTGACGGTAACCAGGCCCTTGTAGAGCCAATGGATGTCGATGAGAAGATGGAGATGTTCGAGCTTCTGTTAAAGCTTGGCTTCAAGGAGATAGAGATTGGTTTTCCGGCAGCGTCACAGATCGAGTATGATTTCCTGAGAAAGCTTGTAAAGGAGCATAAGATTCCTGATGATGTAAAGGTGCAGGTACTCTGCCAGTGCAGACAGAATCTGATAGACAGGACATTTGAAGCCATCCAGGGCATTCCGAATGTTATTTTTCATATATATAACTCCACCTCTACCCTGCAGCGTGACGTGGTCTTCCACAAGGATAAGGAAGGCATAAAGCAGATCGCTATCGACGGAACCAAAATGGTTAAGGAAGGTCTCAAGAATTATGATGGAAACCTTCAGCTGGAGTATTCACCAGAGAGCTTTACCGGAACTGAGGTAGAGTATGCGGCAGAGGTCTGCAACGCTGTGGCAAAGGAATGGAATCACGCTACAGACGCGCCGATCATATTTAATCTTCCGGCAACCGTAGAAATGAATACGCCGAATGTATATGCCGACCAGATAGAGTGGATGAACAATCATTTCGACGAGAGGGAGAACGTCATCCTTTCTCTTCATCCGCACAATGACCGCGGAACAGGAATCGCCTGCGCAGAGCTTGGCCTTCTGGCAGGAGCTGACCGTATCGAGGGAACTCTCCTTGGAAACGGTGAGAGAACAGGAAATGTCGACATCTTAAACGTAGCCTACAATATGTTCTCACAGGGCATTGATCCAGGTCTTGAGATCTCAGATATCAAAGAGATCACAGAGGTCTGCGAGAGATGCACAAAGATGAACGTAGATCCTAGACATCCGTATGCCGGAAGCCTTGTATTCACAGCATTCTCAGGATCGCATCAGGACGCTATAAACAAGGGCGAGCAGGCCATGAAGGAGAGAAAGTCAGACATCTGGCAGGTTCCTTATCTGCCGATCGATCCTTCGGATATCGGAAGAGAGTACGAGCCGGTCGTTCGTATCAACAGCCAGTCAGGCCGTGGCGGAGTCGCCTTCGTTATGGATAAGGTCTATGGCTACAAGCTTCCGAAGGTCATGCAGCGTGAATTCGCCGATGTCATTCAGGCTATCAGCGAGCAGGAAGGCGGCGAGGTAAAGCCGGAGCGTATCATGAAGGAGTTCAAGAGAGAGTATCTCGACAAGAAGTCTCCGTTCACTCTGGATTTCGTGGATATCGATGATAACACCGAGAATGAGGATACACACGTATCACTTGACTTCAAGTATAACGGCGAGGCCTTCCATTCAGAGGCAGACGGAAACGGACCTGTCGATGCCGTAAAGACAGCCATAAGACAGTGCGTTCCGGAGGTCGACTTTGTACTGACAGATTATTCGGAGCACGCTCTTGGAGTCGGCTCGCACGCCAAGGCAGCAGCCTATATCGAGCTTCAGGATCCGCGCACTGAGAATATCAGCTTCGGTGTCGGACTTTCGTCAAATATCACAAGAGCCTCGATCAGAGGTATTTTCTCAGCATTAAACAGAATGGTTGAGAAGGAAAAGGACCTTTGAGTTTGATTTTTACTTTTAAGCAATGAGCAGGATAATGAGAAGAATAGTAGTGACAGGGGCAAATGGTCAGCTGGGGAAAGCAGTGATAGAGGAGTACGGAGATGACGCGCAGGCAGAGGTAATACCGCTTACTCATGAGGACATGCCGATAGAGAGTCTTGACGCGGTCCTTAAGAAAACGGAGTCGCTGAAGCCTGATGTGATCATCAACTGTGCAGCCTATACCGATGTGGACGGGTGTGAGAAGAATACCCATCTTGCTGGAAAAATAAACGCATTAGGCCCGAGAAATCTCGCGATAGCGGCGCAGAAGGCCGGATCCAAGATCATCCATATCTCGACGGACTATGTGTTTAACGGCTGCGGCGTAAGACCTTATGTGGAGTCTGACGCTCCCGGCCCTGTCAGTGCCTATGGCCGTTCAAAGCTTATGGGAGAAAGGTACGTAAGCGAATTTTCCCAGAAGCATTTTATCATAAGGACGGCATGGCTCTATGGAGACGGAAAAAATTTTGTAAGGACTATGCTCCGCCTCGCTGAAAATCACGATGAGGTGTCTGTAGTAGATGATCAGGTAGGCTGCCCTACAAGCACAAAGGAGCTTGCCAGAATGATCCACTATCTGGAGCAGACTGAGCAGTATGGACTGTACCACGGTGTCTGCCGTGGACAGACATCCTGGGCAGACTTCGCGGAGGAGATATTCAGACTCTCAGGATCAGATGTCAGGGTAAATCACATTTCATCTGAGGAATACGCAAAAATGAACCCTGCTGCCGCTGCAAGACCTCACTATTCTGTGCTTGAGGACCAGATGCTCTCCCTTATCTCTGTGGATGGAGAAGGGTTCCAGATGGCTGACTGGCACGATGCCTTAAAAGAATACTTAAATAAATGAAACCAATTATAAGCATAATAATACCGGCTTATCATATAGCCGGACTGCTGCCCGGGATGGTAGGAGACCTGCTTGGACAGCCATTTAAATTTTTTGAGATACTGATAGTCATCAGGGCAGATGACCCGGACACTGCCGCAGTGGCAGAGGATCTGTCGAAAAATGACGACAGGGTCAGGGTGATCTGCCGGAAGGAGCCTGGAGTTTCCGCAGGACGGAATGCCGGAATCGAGGCAGCTTGTGGCGAGTATCTCGTTTTCCCTGATGGAGATGACAGAGTAACAAAGGGCTATCTCGGTACGCTTTTCGGGGCGATAGCGGATCCAAGGAAGAAGATCCTCTCAAAGGGTTTCCCAAGGATAAGCTCCCAGCTCGGACTTACCGGCTACGATGTCATAGAGGATGAAAAGGTGATTGATGAGACAGAAGAGTCCGGAATCCGTGTGATGAATCAGGAGGATTTTCTCTGTCGGTTATTTTTTCAGGAAAATTATCAGGGATATGTATGGAATAAAATCTTTAAAAAGAGTATAATCGATAAGTTCAATCTGCGATTTGACGAGAGAGTCTACTATCGTGAGGACCAGCTCTTCGTCTGCGAATACGCGCTGCACTGCGACGCAATCAGGTATAATCCAGCCCGGATGTATCACTATGTGCAGAGGAGTGATTCCGCGACGGCGGCGCTTACGCCGGAAGACGGAGTTCTCGATATAAAGACGCTTGAGCGTGAGATGACGCAGTGCATTGCTTTTTCAAAAATGCGCTCACTTTTAAAGAAGCACGAGGATCCGCAGTGGTTTTTAGAGCAGGAGTACGTATTCTACGCGCTTGAGACGTTCTATCGGATGAGACTTGTTGAAGACCACTCGCGCTTTAAGGACAGTTACTTCAGAAAAATCGCAAAGGAGATACTTGGCATCGAGTATTACCCGCTTGATGACTGGGAGAAGGAGCAGCTTGACTCCTTGAAAAAATACGAACAAACCGGAATTACAGAGGAAAACAGATATGAAGGTTAATGACCTGGTAGTCGGCAGCGGACTCTTTGGAGCCGTATATGCCAGAGAAGCAATGGATTCTGGCCGAAGTGTGGCGGTAATCGACAAGAGAGATCATATCGGCGGAAATGTCTATACGAAGAAAATCTCAGACATAGATGTCCACGTTTACGGAGCTCATATTTTTCATACATCGGACCGCGAGGTCTGGGAGTATGTGAACAGGTTCGCGGAGTTCAACAACTATATCAACTCGCCGATCGCCATCTATGGCGATGAGCTCTACAATCTTCCCTTTAACATGAACACCTTCTCAAAGATGTGGGGCATCAGAACTCCCGCGGAGGCAAAGGCAAAGATCGCGGAGCAGATAAAGGATCTGAACATCAAAAACCCGCGGAATCTTGAGGAGCAGGCTCTTTCACTGGTCGGCACCGATGTCTATGAGAAGCTGATAAAGGGCTATACCCAGAAGCAGTGGGGCCGTCCGTGCACAGAGCTACCTGCTTTTATCATAAAGAGGCTGCCGCTTCGTTTCACATACGATAACAATTATTTTACAGACAGATATCAGGGAATTCCTGTAGATGGCTATACATCTATTGTGGAAAAGCTGTTAAAGGGCGCTGAAGTATTTCTGAACGAGGATTTCAAGGACTTCAGAAAGAACAACACCTTAAAGGATGGCACAGAGATCGAATACGACAGACTTATATACACAGGTCAGATAGATGAGTATTTCGGATTTACCTATGGCCCGCTCTCATGGAGAAGCGTCCGTTTTGAGACAGAGGAGCTCGACACTGACAACTATCAGGGCAACGCGGTCGTAAACTACACCTCGGCTGATGTGCCTTATACAAGGATTATCGAGCACAAGCACTTCAATTTCGGAAAGCAGCCTGTGACTATCATCTCACGTGAATACTCACACGAGTGGAAGCCGGGCGAGGAGCCTTATTATCCGGTAAATGATGAAGCAAATACAGCACTTTTCGAGCGTTACGCTGAGCTTGCGGAAAAAGAGAAAAAGAATGAAGTCTACTTTGGCGGCAGACTTGGACAGTACAAATACTACAATATGGATCAGGTGATCGCAGAGGCCTTAAAGCTCTCTGTAGAAATACTGTGAGGTTAATTGATGAAGAAACCGGCGGACTGGCTGGATTCGGTGTTTAACTATTTCTTCAATAAATACCCGAAAAGCCGAAAGGTAGAACCTTTATACAAAAAGTACAAAGAGCTGATGCTGTATGGTATGTTCGGACTTGGAACATTTATCGTATCTATTTTTACATATTGGCTCTTTACAGAACCGTTTCATTGGAATATACTAATCGGAAACGCGCTGTCGTGGATTTTTGCAACAGCATTTGCATTTATCACTAACAGAAGGTTTGTGTTTTACAACCATACCTCGGGCGTGTTCGCGTTTTTCTATCAGCTGGGCACCTTCTGTGTCGGAAGGCTTATCACGCTGGCGATAGAGGAGCTGATGCTCGGAATACTTATTGGTATCTGCCATTTTCCGAATATGCTGATAAAATTCATAGCGCAGTTTGTTGTTATAACGCTTAACTACGTTTTTTCAAAGATTTTTGTGTTCAAAAGGGATTAACAGATGTCAGAAAAAATGGAAGGCGCAAAACACCTGTACCGTTTTCTTACAAATCTAATAATTACGGCTGTAGTCACAGTATTGTTCGCGTATGCCTGGATCGACTGGCTGAACATTCTTCTTGACAGGCCGTTCCTGGGACTTGGACAGCTGACTATGATAGTCATCTACATGATCCTGGCTATTTTTTTCATATACAGCTTTGGCGGCTATGAGGTAGGCGTGAGCAGGATCTCGCACGGCTCTATCGGCTGCGCGCTGGCTTCGCTTATCATAAACCTTATCATGGCAGTCATGTCTATCATGATGGTTGGATACAGAAGACTGGCGCCGACGATAATCTTTGTGTATTTCGAGCTTTTCATCGTCGATGTCATAGTTCTTTTCATAATCACGTACTTTGGCACGTGGCTGTACAGAAAGATTTTCCCGCCGTACAGGATGCTCCAGATCCATGGAGAGCATGTGAACAATCTCGACCATAAGATGAGCCTGCGCCGCGACAGATATGTGATCGCCGAAACGATAATGGGCACGGCGCCGCTGTCTGAGATCTGGGAAAAAATAGACAAATATGACGCAGTTCTTATAAATGACGTTCCGTCCGAATTAAAAAACAAGATATTAAAGTATTGCTTTGACAGGCAGAAAAGAGTATATTTTACTCCGAAGATTTCAGACATAATCGTACGTGAGTCCGAAGAGCTGAACCTTTTTGACTCACCGCTGTATCTGTCGAGGAACGTTGGTTTTTCACTGTGGCAGAGAGCTGTAAAGCGGACCGGTGACATTATCCTCTCGCTTATAGGCATTATACTGACGTCGCCGATAATGCTCGTGACTGCCATCCTGATTCACTCATATGACAAGGGACCGGTATTCTACAGGCAGGAGCGCTACACGATCCACAAGAAGGTATTCAAGGTCATTAAGTTCCGTAGTATGATAGTAGACGCTGAAAAAAATACAGGCGCCCGCCTCGCTTCGGAGAACGATGACAGAATCACGCCGGTCGGTCATTTTATCAGGTCGACACGTATAGATGAGATACCGCAGTTCTTTAACATACTGAAAGGCGATATGTCATTTGTCGGGCCGCGTCCTGAGCGGCCGGAGATTCATGAGGAATACTGCCAGAAGGTCCCTGAGTTCGACTTCAGGCTTTCAGTAAAGGCCGGGCTCACCGGTTATGCCCAGGTATTCGGCAAATATAACACGACGACATATGACAAGCTGAAATTCGATATGATCTATGTACAGAAGGCTTCGATCCTTCTTGACATGCAGCTAATACTTCTTACTCTCAGAGTAGTCTTCCAGAAGGAAAGCACCGAGGGCGTGGAAGAAGGAGAAAAAACAGCAAAATGAAAAAATACATTAAAGGCTTTTTCGACTACCGCTTTCTTTTAAGCGAGCTCGTAAAGCGCGGTATCAGATTAAAGTACAGAAAAAGTTACCTCGGAATCGTCTGGTCTCTGATCGAGCCACTGATGACAACCGCCGTACTCGTAGTAGTATTCGGTGCCCTTTTTGACAGGCTGAAAGATCA
>JBJELA010000439.1:0-4310 GCA_051878915.1 Candidatus Weimeria sp. | reverse complement strand
ATTTCATAAAGGGCTGCAAGGGCGCAGTAGGAAATGAGCTCGAGGATGTCCTTATGATGGATAAGACAGTAAGGAATAAGACAATTCCTGTTATTCTCTGCGCAGAGGAGGATGTCGAGGGTAATCACGGCGCCACCATCGGAAAGCTGGCGCAGGATCTGCTGTTCTATCTGGAGAGCCGCGGCATGTCTTCTGAGGCTGTCTATGAGATGATGGCAAGAGCCAGGATCGACGCGGTTGCTGCTTCTATTGATGATGAAGAGACGAGGGAGCAGGTCGGAAAGTATTTGGACGAATTTAAGAGGTGAGACTTAAATGAGTATTAAAGAAGAGTTTCCTTTATTAGAGAAGAGAGACATAGTCTACCTCGACAATGCCGCGACGACACAGAAACCGCCGTGTGTGATCGAGGCAGCAAGCAGATATTACAATGAAAATAACGCCAACCCGTTAAGAGGCTTATATCAGCTGTCGATTGACGCGACAGATGAGTATGAGAACGCGAGGCAGGAGGTAGCTGATTTTATCGGCGCGGCTGACAAGTCCGAGATCATTTTTACAAGGAACGCGACAGAGAGCCTGAACCTCGTGGCCTATTCTTACGCCAGGACCTTCCTGAAGGAGGGCGACGAGGTCATCACGACTATCGCCGAGCACCACTCAGATATGATCCCGTGGCAGCAGGCCTGCAGGGCGACCGGCGCGCACCTGACCTATCTCTACTGTGAGAAGGACGGCACGATGACTCCCGATATGCTTGAAAAAATAATATCGGACAAGACAAAGATCGTAGCCGTAACCCAGGTATCGAACGTCTTTGGACGCGTAAATGACATCAAAGGCTTTGCGGAGGTAGCTCACAGGCATGGCGCTGTCCTCGTAGCTGACGGCGCGCAGTCCGTTCCACATATCCCAGTGAATGTGCAGGATCTCGACTGTGACTTCCTCGCTTTTTCAGGTCACAAGATGTACGCCCCGATGGGCATCGGAGTCCTCTACGGGAAGAAGGAGCTCCTTGAAAAAATGCCGCCGTTCCTCTTTGGCGGTGAGATGATAGAGTATGTGACGACCGAGGGCGCTACCTGGGCCGAGCTTCCACACAAGTTCGAGGCAGGAACCGTTAATGTCGGCGGAGCAGTAGGACTTGGCGAAGCCATCCGCTTTATGAAGCGCTTCGGCTGGGAGAAGATCGAGAAGCGCGAGGAAGAGCTCACGACTTATGCCATGGAAAAAATGGCCGCTTACCCTCATGTACATATCATCGGTTCAAAGGATCCGAAGGAGCACCACGGCATCATCACTTTCACAGTCGATGATGTCCATCCGCATGACTGCGCGGCTATTTTTGACGAGCACAATGTGGCTGTAAGAGCCGGCCATCACTGCGCGCAGCCTCTCCTCAAGTACCTCGGCAAGATGTCAACTGTCAGGGCTTCAATGGCATTTTATAATGATAAGAGAGATATCGACAAGTTCTACGATGCGCTTATCAGTATAAGGAAGGAAATGGGATATGCAGACTAACAGTACTTTTTATAAGGAGCTCGTTACAGATCATAACCTGCATCCGGCACACAAGCATCATATAGATGGAGCAAATCTGACGCTTGAAGGCGTAAACCCTTCCTGCGGTGACGATATCGTTGTAAACCTTAAGGTCGCTGATGACGGAACGATAGAGGACGGCGCCTTTGAGGGCGATGGCTGTGCCATTTCCCAGGCTTCCGCAGATATGATGATGGACCTTATCATTGGAAAGAAAAAGGATGAGGCGCTTCACCTCGCGGATATTTTCTTAAGAATGATAAAGGGCAGCGTCACAGACGATGAGCTCGATGAGCTCGAGGAGGCCGGTGTACTTCAGGATGTAAGCCATATGCCTGCCCGTGTCAAGTGTGCTGTCTTAGGCTGGCACACCGTTCAGGAGATGTTTGGCGACGAGAACGAGAAGGCGAGAAACGAAGCAGTGGGAAAGTGACGCTGTGTGAGTGATATTATTTTCAGGTATTTTCTTTGATAGACCAAAGAGGATACCTGAATTTTTTACGGGGAATCCATCCGTTCCAGGATATTTGAAGTCAGAAAAAATTAATTATTTTATATCTTTTTTTACAATCTATTTTCTTGATAAAAAAATACGCAATGATATAATGAAGATGTCCGAAAATTTTCAGTAGGAGTTTTCTCAGAAATGTTTTTGAGAGGTATTTAATGGATCTTGATCTGAAAAAAATAAAAAAATGGTTTCTTTCCAAAGACCTCGATAATTACAAGGATGATATCAACAGGAAGAATTTCATCGCATTGAATAAATTTATCAGCCTTGGAATTCTTATTTATATTTCGAACATTGTGATCCAGATAATCTGCGAATCAGTTTATTCAACGATTTCGAGCGTTGTAATGCTGTTTGCCTTTATCGTAGGATTTATCGTTATCAGGATGCTGAGCGGGAAAAAGATTCCGTCTCATTCTACTCTGAGTCTGTATGTATTTATTTCCCTTACCCTCTTTTTATCTCTGTTAAACGGCACCTTTTTTGACACACAGCATACGGCGTTTTCCATATTTATATATATGATCGCGCTGATCCTTATTATCCTTGACAAGCCGTGGAGACTGATATTATTTACCTCAGTCTGGCCGCCGCTTATCATCATTTTCTCATATCTTGCGAAGAGTCCGGAAATTTTTAAAATAGACGTGGCACAGACCATAATGACATATCTGATAACTATTCTGGCAGGAAGCATAGTCCTTGGCACACGTATTGTGAATGTAAAAAATACATACATGCTGATCCACACTGACAGGACAGATGATCTGACAGGCATGTACAACCGTAAATATTTCATAGCGGCTGCACAGGATATAGTTGACAATGATAAAACAGGTGTAGAAAAGACCATCGCCTATTACGATATCTCAGGAACAAGGAATTTTAACCACGATTTCGGCTTTTCTGAAGGTGACAGGCTTCTGATAAGGTTCGGAGAGATCCTCAGATCGGTTTATCCGGACAGGCTTTCAGCCAGGTTTGGAGAAGACCATTTTGTTGTGCTTCTGTATGGCGATGAATGGAAGAATACATATGCTAATCTGACAGCGCTTCTCGACAGTTATATCTATTCCAGATTTGGAAATCACATTGTAAACGCGGCTGATTTTTCAGATGACGCAGATTTACCAGATGGCAGTGAGATTCAGATCAACATCAAATTCGGAATCTGCAATATCTCAGACAGAAATACTACAGTCACCCTTGCCTGTGACCGGGCAAGAATCGCCTGCCATAATCTCAAGCCAAATGAATACTATCGTATCTATGATGAGTCACTCGAGACAGAGGCCAAGAAAGAAAAATACATCATTGAACATCTGGATGAGGCTATTAAAAATGATTACATCAAGGTATATTACCAGCCTGTAGTCCGCTCACTGACAGGTGAGCTGTGTGGAGAGGAAGCCCTGTCGAGATGGGACGATCCTGAAAAGGGCCTTTTACCTCCGGGAGATTTCATACCGGTTCTCGAGAATCACATGCTTCTGTATCGGGTAGATATCTACGTGCTCGAACAGGTCCTCAAGGATTTCAGGAAAAAGGAGGAAGAGGGAATCGAGCTTGTTCCTATCTCGATCAATCTCTCGAGAAATGATTTCGAGGGCCGCGACATGGTGCGTATCGTCACCGAACTGGTTGACAAATACGGTTACAGTCACAACCTGATCGATGTTGAAATAACTGAAAGTGCTTACACTGATTCCCCTGAGCGTATAAAGAATGTCATCCTCGGCTTCCACAGCGCGGGCTTCAGAGTCTGGATGGATGATTTTGGTTCCGGCTATTCGTCACTTAACATGCTGCAGGACTGCAGCTTTGACCTGATAAAGCTCGATATGCTTTTTATGAGGAATTTCGGAGCCAAGAACGAAGCTATTATCAAATCAGTTATCTCCATGGCGAACAGGCTTGGAATAGATACCCTTGCAGAGGGTGTTGAGACGGAGGAGCAGAGCAGATTCCTTAAGAAAGAGGGCTGTGACAGACAGCAGGGATTTTTATTTGACCGTCCTGTGCCTCTTGACAGAGTCATTAAAAATTACAGGATTACCGGTTGCTATAAGTATCTTGAATCCTCCCAGTATTCCAAATACTACGAGACTATCAGTAATGTCAATATGTCTGATCCGTTTACCTGCTTTAACGAGTCTGATGTATCAGAAAGCATTGATTCTCTGCCGGTATGTATTATAGACTCAAACTTCGCACTTTAAAAAGTGCCTTTGTACCTTGAAAATTCAATAAAAAG
>JBJELA010000438.1:0-4311 GCA_051878915.1 Candidatus Weimeria sp. | reverse complement strand
ACTCAGCGGAATCCAGTTTAAAGAACTGGTATGCCTATGGGAAAGCATACCGAAATCAGCAGACTGGTTCTCAATCCATCCCACAATGTCATCAGTTCCGCCTTCCAAAAGTTCGATTTCAATTCCTGGATAATCCTGGCGGAATGAGTAGATAATCTGAGGCAGCCAGTTCCTTGATATGCTGGCAAAGCAACCGATAGTGATATGACCAGTAGTAAGGCCGTTTAACGAAGAAATAGTCTCTTCCAGGTGTTCATTCACAGTTAGAAGCTGTCTTACAAGAGGGAGGATTGCCTTTCCCTCAGATGTCAGGAGCGCTCCATCTTTAGTGCGGTGAAAAAGCGGAAACCCGAGTTCATTCTCTAAAGACTTCAGGGTATGAGATACACCAGGCTGAGTATAACCAAGTCTGTCACCACTTTTGGTAAAATTATGTGTTTCAGCTACATCCTCAAACAGTGCATACTTTGATATTTCCATAGTTATTCTCCTGAATCATTAATTTTTTACAAAAAAAACCGGAGCTCATTCAAAAACTGAATGGTCTCCGTTGACTTTTTCTTTATAAGAATTATAAACTTTCATAAAAAATTTGTAAATATATTTTCAGTCTGGAATGGCGTTTTTTCTTGGATTTTCCGGCATAGCTCTCAAAAAAATTCCACGAGAATTATTTTTACATTCCAATTTTTCATACCGTTCATGAAAAACATGAAGTTTACAAAAAACCCGAATATCTCTATTATACGAGTAAAGCTTCCAAAGAAAACAAAAGACAGACAAAGATGTCCTGAAAAACATCTTTGTCTGTTTTTTGTTACCCAATTTGAAGGAAGCATAGAAAACATCAATAGAGCAAAGGAGGAACCCATTATGAAGAAGACAGTAAGAAAATTAACAGCAATCCTGACAACAGCAGTTATTGCAATGGCCAGTCTGGCAGGATGTGGAAGCTCGGCTTCCAGCAGCACCTCATCGGCATCATCTTCAAGCTCAAAATCGGAGACAGCAACAGGCGATGCTTCTACTTGTTCAGTACAGGATGCGCTTAAGGGAGTAACACTTAACATCGGAACTTCAGGTACATATGCACCATTCTCATACTTCGCGGAGGACGGAACCACACTTCAGGGATATGATATCGGAATGCTTGATGAACTTCAGAAGATCCTCGGCTTTACTGTTGAAGGTGGAACATATCAGGATATGGATTATGGTCCTCTTGGTACTTCTATCGGTCAGGGTACCCTTGATGTTGCAGCCGCAGCTCTTTGCGCAACAGATGAACGAAAAAAGAGCATGAATTTTTCAGAGACATATTACGATGCTGGAATTGTAGTAGTCGTAGGCAAGGACAATGACAAAATAAAGAGTGTAGATGATCTGACAAGTGGAGATTATACTGTAGCGCTTCAGACCGGTACAATCGCATATGAATATGGAGTAGCAAACCTTCCGGAAAGCTGTATTCAGGCCTTTGATTCGCAGGCACTTGCTTATAAGGCGGTAGAGGATGGACAGGCAGATGCAACTATCTATGATCTACCAGGTACTAACTACGCTATTAAGACAGGCCAGATTAATCTGAAGACAGTTGGAGATGAATTTTATACAGGTCAGGCGCCTTACGCTATAGCGTTCTCTTTTGACATCTGCAAAAAATATCCTGAAATTGTAGATGACTTCAACACAGCAATTGATTATCTTCGTGATAACGGTACGCTCGATGAACTGAACACAAAGTGGTGTGAATAAATCAGGAGTGGGCGGAACTTAGGTTCCGCTTCACTTCCGCCAGCAGCGAAAAGGAGATAAATATGTCAGTTGAATTACTTAGAACATTCGTGCCAATGCTGGTTCGAGGCCTGAAGGTCACAATGCAGGTTGCACTGATCGGTATCCTTTTTGGATTTATTCTCGGAGCTTTTGCAGGATATGCGCTGCAGTGTAAAAATGTAGTGGCAAAAGGCATTGCAAATGTATATGTATGGATAATGCGTGGTACTCCTATTGTAGTACAGGCTTTGTATGTTTACTTTGTAGTCCCGGCCATTATTACAGCAGTACAGGGGAGCCGTTATATAATAGACAGTGAGGTAGCAGGAATAGTTGTAATCACGTTGAATTCTGGCGCTTTTATTTCTTCTATCGTTAAAGGCTCACTGGAAAGCATAGATATAGGGCAAAAAGAAGCCGGACGGGCATTAGGTCTCTCTGAGAGCAAAATCTTATGGCACATTGTGATACCACCGGCTTTTAAGTCGATGATACCAGCACTTTTTAATCAGTTTATTATTTCTGTCAAGGATACGGCGCTTCTGTCAATGATCTCCGTAAACGAAATTACCAGGCAGACACAGAATTATGTGTCTAGAACTTACAACACAATTCCAGCATATACACTCTGCGCCCTGTTCTATCTGTTACTTTTGTCAGCTCTTATGATCCTGCAGAAGTTAGTGGAGAATCGTATTCATAAATAATAATTGGCGTCACTTTTCAGCTGACACAATGGAAAGGAGCAAAAAATGACAGATGAAGTTTTATTGGAGGCGGACCATCTGAAAAAATCATTTGATGATCTGGAAGTGCTGAAAGATATTAATGTCAAGGTTCACAGTGGAGAGGTGGTCTGCATCATTGGTCCTTCCGGATCTGGGAAAAGCACTTTCTTGAGATGTATCAATCAGTTGGAGCAGCCGACAGGAGGCAGGATTCTATACAAGGGAAAAAATCTACTTGATAGAAACGCAGATATCCGGGCATTCAGAGAGAAAGTAGGAATGGTATTTCAGCGCTTTAACCTGTTCCCTATGAAAACAGTTCTGGGAAATGTCACCATGGCGCCGATCCTCACAGGACATAAGAACAGAGAAGAAGCAGAAGCCCTTGGAATGGATCTTTTAAAAAAAGTAGGTCTTGCAAATAAGGCAAAAGTTAAGCCGTCAATGCTTTCAGGTGGACAGCAGCAGCGTGTGGCGATTGCAAGAGCTCTGGCAATGGAGCCTGATGCGCTGCTTTTTGACGAACCGACATCCGCGCTGGATCCTGAGCTTGTAGGAGAAGTCTTGAACGTTATGCGTGACCTCGCAAAAGATGGAATGACTATGGTGGTCGTGACACATGAAATGGCATTTGCCAGAGACGTGGCGGACCAGGTTATTTTTATGGCAGATGGATACATAGTGGAAGAGGGTACTCCGGAAGAAGTGTTCGGAAATCCTAAAGAAGAAAGAACAAAGGCATTTTTGTCAAGATTCCTGGAGGGATAAATCAATGAAAAAATTCATAATAACCATTAACAGAAATTTTGGAAGCCTTGGACGTCCTATAGCCAAGCGGCTTGCGGAGCTGTTAAATGTAGAATGCTACGACAGGGATATAGTTGAGGCTGCATCGAAAAAAATGAACCTGCCTGTTTCTGTGGTAAGTAATATTGAAGAGAAGAAGTCCGGATTTTTCAGGATGCTTTTTCCGTTAGGCAATGATTCATCTGAGCATCAGAGAGCAGTATTTGAAGCCCAGTCGGAAGTCATTCGTGAACTTGCAGCAAAAGGTTCATGTGTTATTGTAGGACGCTGTGCGGATTATGTGCTTGGTGATGAAGCAAATATCATTCATGTATATATCTACGCACCATATGCTGACCGCCTGGCGAACTGCGTGGAGTCTCTGGGAATGAAGAAGGATGAGGCGAAACGCATGATTGCAGGAGTAGACAAGGCCAGAAGTAACTATCACAAATATTTTACTGGATATGAAGCAGATGATCCTGACTTCAATCATCTGATAATCAACAGCGCACTGCTCGAGGTTGAGGGTACTGCTCAGGCATTGGCTTCTATAATCAGAGTGAAATTCGGAGAACCATCGGATGCGGCAGTTTTGCCGGCTGAAACAAAAAAGTAAAGGAGCCGTTATGGATAAACCTATTCTTCAGAAATATGAGTATTCACTTAAAACCATTGACTCTCATACAGAGGGAGAGCCGACCAGAATCATATATGAGGGTTTTCCAGAATTAAAGGGTTCTACCATGATGGAGAAAAAGAACTATCTAATACAGAATTATGACTTTCTTCGACGGGCTCTGATGCTCGAGCCGCGTGGGCACAGAGATATGTTTGGAGCAGTGCTTACGGCTCCGGTTTATGAAGAAGCGGATACAGGTGTCATCTTTTTGGATAGCGGAGGATGTCTGAATATGTGTGGACATGGCAGCATAGGGACCGCTTCCATGATGGTCGAGACAGGTATGATTCCGGTGACGGAACCATATACTACGGTAGTTCTGGATGCGCCATCCGGAAT
>JBJELA010000437.1:0-4324 GCA_051878915.1 Candidatus Weimeria sp. | reverse complement strand
CGTAAGCGCGGTTGGTCTGCGGTCTGATTGGGGAGGTGCCGTGAATAGTAACAAATAAATAAAGGAAAAATAATGTGTGATAGTTACACGTCATTTGCCGAGGTCTACGACCTGTTCATGGACAATGTTCCGTACGACAGGTGGGCTAAGGAAATTGACACCTTACTTAAAAAATATCTGCCACCTGCCGCAGAAAAGACTGAAGCCTCAGATTCAGGGAAGTCAGCTGTGAATGCGCAGGATAAACCGATGGTTCTCGATCTGGGCTGCGGTACAGGGCAGATCACAAGAAGACTTCGGGACATGGGCTATGACATGACAGGCGTCGACAGTTCGGACGAGATGCTTGAGATCGCGAGAGCGCATGAAATCGAAAGGACCGATGCCCTTCCACAAGAAAACGAGAGCGTAGATGCCTCCGTTATACAGCTCTACGATGACTCGATCTTATACATCTGCCAGGATATGAGGGAGCTTGACCTGTTTGGCACTTATCAGGGAGTAGTCAGTGTCTGTGACTGCATGAATTATATCACGGACAAGGATGATTTTCTTAAGGTACTCAGGAGGGTAAATAATTTCCTGCATCCCGGCGGAGTGTTTATTTTTGACATAAACACAGAGTACAAGTACGAGAAAGTCCTCGCGGATAACACATTTGCGGAGAACCGCGACGAAGGCAGCTTCATCTGGGAAAATGAATACGACTGCGATAAGAAGCTGAACATCTACGATCTCACGCTCTATATCAGGGGACAGGACGGCCGCTTTGACAGGTTTTTCGAGCAGCACCTGCAGCGATCCTACAGGAAGTCAGAGATTGTTGAGATGATTGAGGCAGCAGGCCTCGAGCCTGTTGAGATCCTTGATACAGATACATTTGAAGAGCCGTCGCCGACGTCTGAAAAGATTACATTTGTGGCGAGGGAACACCTGAAGGATCCCGACAGGCCGGGTTTCTACAAAGATGGCTCACGCCAGACACAGATGACATTACTAAACAGGAAAGGACTTGCATGAACGATTACATGGTTCGCGCAATAGCGGCGCACGATCAGATAAGAGCATTCGCGATAACAGACAAAGGAGTGGTACAGACCGCAAGGACTGACCATGATACCTGGCCAGTGACGACGGCAGCCTTAGGCCGCACGCTTTCAGCCGGACTGATGATGGGGTTCATGATGGACGGAGAAAATGACGAGATCACAGTCCAGCTGATAGGAGACGGGCCGGCGGGCGGAGTCACGGTCACGGCTGATTCGCAGGGACACGTAAAGGGATTTGTGAATAATCCGCATGTCGATCTGCCGGAGAAAAGTCCAGGACACCTGGATGTCGGCGGGGCCATCGGCCACGGCTATCTGCGTGTCATAAAGGACATGGGGCTGAAGGAGCCGTACAGCGGATCGATAAATCTCGTGTCGGGAGAGGTCGCTGAGGACTTTACCTATTACTTCGCGGAGAGTGAGCAGGTGCCGTCGTCAGTAGGACTGGGAGTCTTAGTCGATACAGATCTGAGCGTCAGGCAGTCGGGCGGCTTTATCGTCCAGCTGATGCCAGATACGGACGACGCGGTGATAGACAGGCTTTCCGATAACATTGCTCACGTAGATTCGGTTACAACGATGCTTGAGAAGGGCCTTACACCAGAGAAGATGCTTGAAACGGTCTTAGATGGCTTTGACATCGAATTCACAGATAAGAAGGACGTAGAGTTCAGATGTGACTGCAGCCGTGAAAAATTCCTCGCGAAAATCAGGACACTTTCACAGCAGGACAGGAAAGACCTTGCCGCTCCGGGAGAGCCGATAGAAGTCGTATGCAGATTCTGCGGGAAAAAATACACGTTTGATCCGGAAGAGATCACAGGCACAGAAAAGGCATAAAAAAGTTACTATTCACGGCACGTACACGCAAGAGGAGATTACCAGATGTCATACGGTTACGTAAGAGTTGCAGCGGTAACACCGGATACAGTTGTTGCCGATACCAGGGCAAATTCAGAGAGCATAATAAAATGGGCGGAAGAGGCCGCAGAGTCAGGAGCGCAGATCATAGTTTTTCCTGAGCTTTCGATTACAGGATATACATGCGGCGAGCTGTTTTTCCAGGACACACTCCTCAAGGGAGCGCTCGAGGGGCTCAGGTATATAGCGCAAAGCACGAAAGAGCTGGATGCGGTTATTTTTGTCGGGCTGCCACTTCTGTACAAGGGGCATCTGAGGAATACTGCCTGTGCAATAAATCATGGAAAAATACTGGGCTTCGTTCCGAAAATGCACCTGCCTGATTACAGCGAATTTTATGAAGCCAGATACTTTAAGGAAGGACCGGAAGACACAGAGTATATAGACCTTCCAAACGGAAAGTGTCCGATAGGATCAAGGATTATTTTTTCATGTGAGAGTATACCGGGAGTCAGTATCTCAGCCGAGATCTGCGAGGATCTCTGGGTGCCGGATTCTCCATCGACAGAGGCTTCCATGGCAGGAGCTGACATCATCGTAAACCTTTCCGCGTCAGATGAGCTGACAGGAAAAGCCGCTTACAGAAGACAGCTCGTTTCCATGCAGTCAGCAAAGTGTTACGTGTCATACATTTACTCGAATGCCGGAATCGGCGAGTCGACACAGGACGTCGTCTATCCGGGAGGCGGGATAATCGCGGAGAACGGCAGAATTCTCGCCGAGACAAAGCCGTTCGACGGCCAGATGACCATCACGGAGATCGATGTCACATCATCCATTAAGCGCCGCTGGCAGATGACGACGTATGATTCATCAGAAAATAACTATGTCAGGGTGCCATTCAGGCTTTCTCCGAAGAAGGTGGCACTTACAAGAGAGGTGGATCCGCATCCGTTCGTACCTTCAGATAAGGAGCATCTGAGAGAGCGCTGCGAGAAAATCCTCAATATCCAGGCCTATGGCTTAAGAAAGCGTCTCGACCACACTCATTCAAAAACAGCGGTGATCGGTATTTCAGGCGGTCTTGACTCGACACTTGCTCTTCTCGTCACAGTAAGGGCATTTGATGTCTTAGGACTTGACAGGAAGGGAATAATCGGCGTTACGATGCCGGGCTTCGGAACTACCGACAGGACCTACACAAACGCAGTAGAAATGATAAAAACGCTCGGCGTGACCTTCCGCGAGATAAATATCTCAAATGCGGTACGCGTTCATTTTTCAGATATAGGACAGGATGAGGCAGTCCACGATGTGACATATGAGAACTCGCAGGCCAGGGAGCGCACGCAGATCCTTATGGATATCGCGAACAAGGAGGGCGGCCTTGTGATCGGAACCGGTGATCTGTCAGAGCTCGCGCTTGGCTGGGCCACTTACAACGGCGACCATATGTCGATGTACGCGGTAAACTGCTCGGTCCCGAAGACGCTTGTAAGACATCTGGTCAGATTTTACGCGGATTACTATGGAAAAAATGACGAGAATCTGAGAAAAGTGCTGCTTGACGTATTAGACACTCCGGTTTCTCCTGAGCTGCTTCCGCCTGAGAAAAATGGGAAAATAGCCCAGAAGACAGAGGACCTCGTAGGCCCGTACGAGCTTCATGACTTTTTCCTTTACTATGTGCTCAGATACGGATACTCACCGGAGAAGATTTATTTTCTGGCAAAAGAGGCGTTCAAGACCGGAACTACGGAAGAGGTCTACGATGATGATACGATAAAGAAGTGGATAAAGGTGTTCTACCGCCGTTTCTTTGCGCAGCAGTTCAAGAGAAGCGCGATCCCGGACGGTCCAAAGGTCGGAA
Organism: Candidatus Weimeria sp.; assembly: GCA_051878915.1. Taxonomy (GTDB): domain Bacteria; phylum Bacillota; class Clostridia; order Lachnospirales; family Lachnospiraceae; genus Weimeria. The sequence goes on along the minus strand of JBJELA010000437.1, from coordinate 544 downwards.
CAGTGGCCCTGTCTCCACGAGGAGACTTAAGAATGCCGTCTGACGCCTCCGCAAGGATCTGGCTGGACGAGGTTGAAGACCTGTAAACCGGTTATTTTTCCTTAAACCATGCTGGCAGATGGAACTTTTTAAAGAAAACGACGTAAAAAATACCGTACATGACAGCGGCGCCGATCAGGTCCACAATCGTGTGCTGCTTGATGAAAACAGTTGCGAGGATGATCAGGGTGCAGATCACAGATGAGAGCGCCGACTCCCAGGTGCGGCCCTTTCTTTCGCTGCGGCGGCAGATCGCGGTATTTGCGATCAGCGCGTTGTAGACATGGATAGACGGCATGATATTTGTCGGTGTGTCGGCGTGGTAGATGGCGCCTATCATTTTTGAAAAAATATCCGTTCCCAGTGAGGCCGGACGCAGCGCCTGCTCATTTGGAAAAATAATCGACACAATGATAAAGACGCTCATGCCGGAAAAGAGAGCGAAGGCAGTCCTGAAGTAATCGTCAGGATCATTGTCGATAAAAAGCGGCAGAAGAGCCCAGAC
>JBJELA010000436.1:0-4389 GCA_051878915.1 Candidatus Weimeria sp. | reverse complement strand
CTTATAGAAATACAGCTTCCGGCCATTTCGCTGACTCAGCATACAAGCGACAAGCGCTTCATACAATCCTCCTTTTGCCTGCCCTAGTGGTGAAGATCCGTTATCAGAAAACAGCATCTGCTTTAGCGAGTAATCATACATCGCAGTAAACATGCCGATGTCTGTCGGGTAGAGCCTGAAATCATCCGGATCCTCGAACGCGTCAAGCGGACTTTCCGGTGTCCGTACATTGCTGCACCCGATGATCAGGTCTGCACTGTACAGCCAGTCCAGAGCATTACCGAATTTTCTCCTGCTCCCACCGTGTTCGACTACAGAATACTGAAATTTATGATTCTCTTTTCCAAGCTGATCCTTCAGGGAAAAATAACATTTTTCCGCTTTGATCTTTACGGCAGGAGGGGCATAATGGGCTATATCATTTCTATAGTCTTCAAGCAGTGCTCTCTGACGCTCGTCTACCTGCCTCAGGTCGTGTGTATCGACAAAAAGCTGTACCACTTCCGGCATCCCACCGACTGTCATATACAGTTTCAAATACTTCAGCATCTGCTGATTCACTGCCTCCGGCACCGGTGTCCCTGACTCAAAAGAATCGTGAAGCATGGAGATTACCTGATCATTTATACCAAGTGCCCATAAGAATTCTTTAAAGCTCATCGGTTTAAGATCAAGATAACTCACGCTTCCTACCGGGTAGGAAGATGGACGGTTGTAATCAATCCCAAGCATTGAACCACTGGCTGCAACTCTGATTCTTTCGTCTTTTGCCAGAAACTTCAGTGCTGTGACAGCTTCTGGACACTCCTGAATTTCATCAAGAAATAGAACGGTGTTCCCCGGGACAAACCGGCTCTCCGGCAAAAAGACAGAAAAATTCAAAAGAAGTGTATTCACATCGAGAGCACCACTGAAAATCTGTTTCAGATCAGGCCTCTCCAGAAAATTAATTTCCAGATAGGAATCAAACCCGACATCTTTAACTGTTTTCTGAACAAGAGACGTCTTTCCTACCTGCCTGGCACCTCTGACCACCAGACATTTTCCTGCCTTTCCCATGAAAAAATCCTTAAGCTCTGTTTCTGCTTCACGTTTAAGCATTTTTAATCCTCCATTGCATCTATTATAGCATAGCTGCATATTTTTTACAGGTAGAAATATGTAAAATTGCATATTTTTGAGTGATTAAAATATGCACTGCTGCATATTTTTGGCAGGTTGGAATTTGCAGCGCTGCAAGGATCAGGCATTTCTGGTATTGACATTACGGAAAGCAAAACGCGGTCTCGCCACGCTCTGCATAGGTGGTGGACAGGGAAATAGTGTCCAAAACCTCTATTTTTTATCGGATAATATATAAAATAAAAAGGGTTGCAGTCATTGCAGAAATGTAAGAAAATGACAAAAGATGCGTGTTTTACTGTAAAAGGACGTGACAGTCAAAGATAAGGAGGAAAAAATGGAAAGTAATTCAGGCAATTGTCCAGAAAAAGGACCGATAACCGATGAACTGCTGGATCGGATGAATAAGTGGTGGAGGGCCGCCAACTATCTGTCGGCCTGTCAGCTTTATCTTCTGGACAATCCGCTTCTTGAAAAGCCGTTAACTATGGATATGATCAAGAAAAAGATTGTTGGTCATTGGGGTACCGTGCCAGGACAGAATTTTGTATATGTGCATCTGAATCGTGAGATCAAGAGGTATGACCTTGATCTGATCCTTCTTTCGGGTCCCGGTCATGGCGGAAATTTCTTTATCGCAAATGATTATCTCGATGGTACGTACTCTGAGGTTTATCCGGATATTTCCCGGGACAAGGCAGGGCTTAAAAAACTTTTCAAGCAGTTTTCATTTCCGGGCGGTGTGCCATCACACTGTGCACCTGAGACACCGGGATCTATAAATGAGGGCGGAGAGCTGGGATACAGCATTGCTCATGCGTTTGGAGCGGTGTTTGATAATCCTGATCTTATCGCAGCTGTTACGGTCGGTGACGGTGAGGCAGAGACAGGACCTCTTGCGACAAGCTGGCATAGTAATAAGTTTTTAAATCCTGTAAGCGATGGAGCAGTTCTTCCTGTACTTCATCTGAATGGGTACAAGATCGCAAATCCTACTATTTTTGCAAGGATGTCACACGAGGAAATCGTCGATTTCTTCCATGGATGTGGATGGGAGCCGTATTTTGTAGAGGGTGATGATCCGATGACAATGCATCGTACGATGGCTGAGACCATGGATACTGTAATCGAACGGATCAGGGCGATTCAGAAAAATGCACGTGAGAATAATGATACGACACGTCCTGTATGGCCTATGATAATCCTTCGTACACCAAAGGGATGGACCGGACCAAAGGTCGTAGACGGTAACCGTATCGAGGGCAATTTCCTGGCACATCAGGTCCCTATCTCAATGGAAAATCCAAAGGAGCATCTTCCGATTCTCGAAAAGTGGCTCAGGAGCTATAAACCAGAGGAACTTTTCGACAAAGATGGAAAGCTTCTTCCTGAGATTGCATCACTGGCTCCTGAGGGAGATCATCGTATAGGAGCAAATCCTCATGCCAACGGAGGAAAACTACTGCGTGATCTTCGTATGCCTGATTTCAGACAGTATGCATTTGACATTGGAACTGAACACGGATCCAGGGACGGACAGGATATGATAGAGCTTGGTAAATTTGTCCGTGATATTTTCCGTGGGAATGACGAGGCTAAAAATTTCCGTATATTTGGTCCGGATGAGACAAATTCAAACAGGCTGAACGCAGTTTTTGAAGCAGAGAACCGCGACTGGAATTCAGTGCATCTGGATACCGATGATCATCTTGACCCTTACGGGCGCGTTATGGATTCGATGCTTTCGGAGCATATGTGTGAGGGCTGGCTTGAAGGGTATCTGCTGACTGGCCGTCATGGATTTTTTGCTACATACGAGTCATTCGCCAGAATTATTGATTCTATGGCTGCCCAGCATGCAAAGTGGCTTAAGGTCTGCAATCAGCTGCCATGGAGGGCTGAGATTGCATCGCTGAATCTTATCATGTGCTCAACAGTCTGGCAGCAGGATCACAATGGCTTTACCCATCAGGATCCTGGATTTATGGATCATATGGCAAATAAGAAGGCGGATGTCGTACGTATTTATCTGCCGCCAGATGCAAACTGTCTCCTTTCGACTATGGATCACTGCCTGCGTTCGAAAAATTATGTCAATGTAATCGTTGGATCTAAACACCCGCGTCCTCAGTGGCTTTCAATGGATGAAGCCGTTCGTCACTGTACGCAGGGAATAAGTATCTGGGACTGGGCATCTAACGATCAGGGCAGCGAGCCTGATATTGTATTCGCGTGTGCAGGTGAGACACCAACACTTGAGGCTCTCGCTGCTGTTTCAATCCTGCACGAAGAGTTCCCGGATCTTAAAATGCGCTTTATCAATGTAGTCGATCTCTTCAAGCTTCAGCCTGCGTCTGAGCATCCTCACGGACTTACAGATGCAGATTATGATATGCTCTTTACAAAGGATAAGCCGGTGATTTTTAATTTCCACGGATATGCCGGCCTTATACACGAGCTCACATACAGAAGACACAACAACCGTCTGATTCATGTCCGCGGTTACAAGGAAGAGGGCACGATTACCACTCCGTTCGATGTGCGTGTTCAAAATGACATTGATCGTTTCCATCTCGTACAGCTTGCACTTAAGCTGCTGCCGCAGTATGGTAACAGAGGGTCTCATCTCTATCAGAAGATGAGCGATATGCTCGTGGCTCACAAGCAGTATATACATGAATATGGTCAGGATTTACCAGAGGTGGCCGACTGGAAGTGGGAAAGCATCAACTAAACAGTGCAGCAGGATTGATGCGATGGGAAATGGGACATTCGATGAAGCAGCGAAAAGTCTGTATAGTAGTGACATTTCTGATTCTGCAGATCCAGACGAATATGTAGTCATTGGCTGATTGACCTGGTACATAAAAATGACCGGATATTTTTCATTGAGCCTGCCACAGCCCCGTTTTTTATTTTACTGTGACACGGAATCCGCCCTTGAATTTTTCGCCTGGATCAAGATCCATCTCATATCTGCGGAGAGAGATGTCGCCGTTGAAATCCTCGCTGTCGGCGCGGCCATACCACGGCTCTATACAGATGAAGGGAGCATCCTTGCCTGCCGGTGACCAGACACCGAAGAGTGGTGTATCGAAATCAACTCTGAGATATTCAAGCCCGACGCTGTCAGTCAGGGAGACGCTGTCTGCCTGGCAGTCTTCAATGATCAGCGCGTCATCAGAAAAAAGCGCTCTGGTCGGAGTCACAAAGCCATTGTAGGTGAAAAGCTTGTACGGCTTTTTGTTAGACACTAGGCCATCTGGG
>JBJELA010000435.1:0-4395 GCA_051878915.1 Candidatus Weimeria sp. | reverse complement strand
GATGAGAAGAGCCCCGCCGCCACTGATATTTGTAATCGTGCCGTGAGCCACCTGATACCCGTCCCTGATGTGTTCGATAAGAAATTTTCCTGCGTCTATGATCTGCTCCGGATCAAAATCATCTCCTAAAGCGACGCCAATACTCTTAAGCGAGCATTCAAGCCTGTAGTGTTCTCTTCGCTGGAACTTCTTCAACGGAGCCGAAAGCCGCGCGTCCATAAGGAAAAAATTACCCTGACGGTAACGGTTTGTCAGTTCTCCCTCCGATATGTAAAAGTTTTTTTCATGGTTACTCTCTTCAATTGTAAAAACAAACGTGTACCGGAGTCCTGTCGAAAGCGCTACAAGCTTCCTCTGTATCACAGGAATTTCCATCACGAGAGTGCCGTCATCTTTGATATCAAAGATAGAGGAAAGGTACCTCTGTGCCCTTTCTCCGCCATTCTGCTCCTGAGCATACTGCTGAGTTATGATAATTGTTACCTTGTCACCTGTAGAAAGAATATCCTGTGAGTAATTAAGAGCCATATTACACCTATTTTTTCAATAAACTGTCTAAGAACATTCTGATGGAAAATCCTCTTGGCTTTCCATCATCATCATAATCCATGATCTTTTTTGCTATTTCTTCAAATGACTTCGAGCTTTTCGAAAGAGGATAGACCACGCTGACAATCTTCTGGGCGCGGACAGCCTTTTCCAGGTTCGGATCCTGCGGAACGCCGCCCGCAAAATTGATATGGGAATTCAGAAACTGATACACTACGGAATCAAGCTTCTCATAGACACCCTTGGCCTCGTCATCATTCTTTACTTTGTTTGCTACTATGCTTATCCTGGTTACTTTTTCGTTGAAAACAGGATTTAAAAAAACAGCCTTTAAAAGCGAATATGAATCAGTTATCGAACTCGGTTCAGGAGTAGCCACAAGAAGTATCTCAGGGGATGCCAGCGCGAAATCAAGCACATGCGATGAGATGCCTGCACCAGTATCTACGATAATTACATCGCAGAGACCTGAGAGCTGGTTAAGTGAACGCACCAGCAGGTGAACCTGTTCCTCTTCCAGATCATTTAATGAGAGAACACCTATTCCAGCAGAAATAAATCCTATCCCCATAGGACCTTCCGTGATGATGTCTGACAGAGGAATCCCCTTGAAAATAACATCTGAGAGATTATGCTTTGGCAGGGTGTTGAACATGACCTCAACATTGGCGAGACCAAAGTCAGCGTCAAAGATGATGACCTTCTTTCCCATTTTACGGAACTGAACCGCGAGATTTACCGCAAGATTTGATTTTCCTACTCCACCCTTGCCGCTTGTAATGGTAATAACCCTGGCCAAAGGAACATTCCTCTGGTTTTGGGATTTTATTACTTTTCTCAATCCTTCCGCCTGATCCATTATGCTCCTCCCAGTAAATTCTTAACTAATTTCTGCGGATCTAAAACCTCTATATCCTCCGGTACCTTCTGTCCATTTGTTATATAAGACAGGTTCTTGCCGCTGTACTGACGGATATTATAGATATTTCCGTAATTTTCTGTCTCGTCAAGCTTTGTAAAAATAAGTGAAAAATCAGTGAATGCCTTATAGGAATCCACTATCTGCTTCAGGTCATTATACTTCGTTGTCGCTGAAAGTACGAGATAGACCTGCTTTAAATACTTCGCCGGGACAAGAGATAAAAGCTTTGAGAGATTTTCCTGCTGTTCCTTGTTATTATGCGAAAATCCGACAGTATCTACAAAGATAATATCATTTTCGATATCTTCATTCAGAGCCGATACTATATCATCAGGCGACAGAAGCACAGTAGACTTCACATCGAGGATATCAGCATAGGTGGAAAGCTGCTGGGCCGCGGCGATTCTGAATGTATCCGCTGTAAGAAACGCAACCTTTTTCTTAAGCGATATCCTGTAGTAGCTTGCAAGCTTTGCTAATGTCGTGGTCTTGCCGACTCCCGTAGGCCCGACAAGAAATACTACAGATGGAGCTCCTGTTTCCCTGAGCTTGATCTGGTTTGGCACACCGATCTTAAGTACCATTTTCTGATAGACATTGCTTAAGAGGTAGTCCATGCTGTTTCCAGCCTTTATCATGGAATCCATATCAGAAAGGACACTGTTTACATACCTCTCGTCAACCTCATGATCTACCATTTTGTTGTAGAGCATCCTGGTAAATCCCAGATAGGAACCGGTGCCTTTGCCTGAGAAACCGGTTTCAACGGAGCTTTGAATTTTATCTGCCTTTACAGATTCCGCTGCCGCCTTCTTAACAGTCTCCTGAGTGCTCTTCTTCTCCTGCTTAGGAGAAAGAGGCACAAACTCCTTTTCAGGTTCCTTTTTCTGTGACGCCTCTTCAGCAGGTTTTTCCTCAGCAGGCGCCGGAGCCGACGGCTGCTCAATAACACGGCTTACAGCTTCAAAAGCACTCTTAAGCTCATCAGCATCAAGTTCCGCTTTCGACTTTGCAGGCTCATTCTGCTCATGCTTTACCGGAACAGGATTTGGATTTTTTTTCTTGTAGTGACTGATCGCCGAATCATCAATCGGGGCGCTGAGGTCGATTTTTTCATCTGCTACAGCTGAAAAATTGGACGTTTTTCCTGCGGCCTGAGTGGTCTCGACCTTATACGGAGGCGTCTTCAGGCTCTGGTCAGAGGCCTTGTAGTCGTCTTCTATCGCTGCAGTCACCTCATAGGTGCTTTTTTTAAATATGCCAAAAATACCTCCGGGACGGACCTCCCGGACATTCATGATCACAGCAGCCGGACCAAGATCCTGCTTTGCAGCGTCAATAGCCTCTTCCTTTGTCTTACCTGAATACTTGTTTATAGTCATGAATCACTTACCATTCCTACTGACTGAAGCTCTATGTCAGACTCGATCTCATTATATGATACCACAATAAGGTCTGAATAGTAATCCTCTGATATCTTTTTGAAGTACATACGGACAATCGGTGAAAGAACAACGATAGGAGTTTTTCCCTGGTCCTCCATCTTCTTTATCTCTGTGCCTAAGGAATCCATTATGGTCTTGATCTTTTCAGGATCAAGAGTTATATACGCTCCCTGTTCAGTCTGCTTGACTGAACCCATGATCTCCTGCTCGACCTTCGGATCTACAGTGATGACCTGGTTAGGAACGCCCTTATCAAAGAACTTTGCGGAGATAGCCGGTTTTAAGCCTGCGCGGACATACTCTGTGAGTACATCCGTATCCTTTGTATTTCCGGCATGATCGGCGAGTATTTCAAAAATAGAAAGCAGGTCTCTGATGGAAATCCCCTCCGAAAGGAGGTTCTTGAGTACCTTCTCGATATCGCCGAGAGACATCTCTGCAGGAGTAAGCTCATCAACAAGCGCAGGGTTTGTCTCCTTAAGATTATTGACGAGATTCTGAACATCCTGTCTGGTAAGAAGCTCTGCTATATGGTTTCTTATTACCTCAGTAAGGTGGGTGGCAATTATAGAAGGCGGATCGACTACAGTATAGCCAAGAGACTCTGCCCGCTCCCTCTGGCCCTCTGTGATCCAGAGTGCCGGCAGATGGAACGAAGGCTCTGTCGTAGGAATACCGGTAATCTCCTCTTCTACATATCCAGGGTTCATTGCCATGTAGTGATCGAAAAGTATCTCACCTTCTGCCACCTGAACACCCTTGATCTTTATAATATACTGATTAGGATTCAGCTGGATATTATCCCTAAGTCTTATGATAGGAACTACGGTTCCAAGCTCAAGGGCTATCTGCCGCCTGATCATAACGACTCGGTCTAGAAGATCTCCGCCCTGGTTTACATCCGCGAGAGGAATTATTCCATAGCCGAACTCAAGCTCAATAGGATCAACATTCAACAGGGAAACGACATTCTCAGGCTTTCTGATCTCCTCCGCCTGAGTCTCTTCTTCCTGTACCTGTGACTTAATGTCCTCTTTTCCGATAGTCTTTGACATCTGATATCCGACTATGAAAAATATAGCTGCAAAGCCAAGGAAAAGAACAGTATTAAGAGGTGTAAACAGTCCAAGCAGTGAAAGTACAGTGCCTACGACATACATGACACGCGGCATGCCGAACAGCTGCTTCATCATGACACCGGAGAAATCAGCTGTCTTGGTGCCCTTGGTTACAAGAAGACCTGTGGCAAGCGAGATCAGAAGCGAAGGGATAGACGAAGAAATACCATCACCAATAGTGAGGATACCGTACTTGTTCAGCGCGTCCGTAATGCTCATGCCCTGTCTGGCAACACCCATAATGGTACCGCCGGCAAGGTTAATGACTGTGATGATAAGACCTGCTGTAGCGTCTCCCTTTACATACTTCGTTGCACCATCCATAGAACCGAAAAATGACGATTCCTCCTGGAGTTTGTCA
>JBJELA010000434.1:0-4407 GCA_051878915.1 Candidatus Weimeria sp. | reverse complement strand
CGTCTGTAATAAGCTTATTAATGTTCGTGTTACCGTAGTCCTGTGACTCCATAAGCTTCACTTCCTCGCCCTTATCATCAAGAACCTTGACATCGAGGCAGAGTGACTGGAGCTCCTTGAGCATAACCTTGAATGACTCAGGGATACCAGGAGCAGGAATATTCTGTCCCTTGATGATAGCCTCATAGGTCTTTACACGGCCGACTACATCATCGGACTTCATGGTAAGGATTTCCTGAAGCGTATAGGCTGCGCCATAAGCCTCAAGAGCCCAGACCTCCATCTCTCCGAAACGCTGTCCGCCGAACTGTGCCTTACCGCCAAGAGGCTGCTGGGTAACAAGTGAGTACGGACCGGTTGAACGGGCATGGATCTTATCGTCTACAAGGTGATGCAGCTTCAGGTAATGCATGTGTCCGATAGTTACCGCTGAAGGGAATTCCTCACCGGTCCTTCCGTCACGAAGCTGAACCTTACCATCTGTTCCAATAGCTACACCGTGCCATTCCTTTGTATGCTCTCTGTGCTCCCACAGATAGTTCATGACATCGGCATTTACAGAACCCTCGTATTTTTCCTTGAATTCGTCCCAGGTAATGGATTCCTGACCGTTGTTATTTGTAAAGCCTCTTTCCTTATCCTTGCCGGTGAGGTCGATCCTGGCATAATCATTTGCCATGGCGAGAGCCTCAGCGATATCAGTCTCGTTTGCGCCATCGAATACAGGTGTCTCGATGTTGAAGCCTAATACCTTTGCAGCAAGTGAAAGATGGATTTCAAGCACCTGTCCGATGTTCATACGTGAAGGCACGCCCATCGGGTTAAGGCAGATATCAAGCGGACGGCCATTTGGCAGATACGGCATGTCCTCTACCGGAAGAACACGTGAAACAACACCCTTGTTTCCGTGACGACCAGCCATCTTATCACCGACTGAAATCTTTCTCTTCTGGGCTATATAGATACGGACTGCCTTGTTTACTCCAGGAGCCAGCTCGTCTGTAAATGTCTTTGCTGCGACTACGATTCCATAATATCCATGAGGCACACGGAGTGAAGTATCACGAACCTCTCTGGCCTTCTCACCAAAGATGGCACGGAGAAGTCTCTCCTCAGCGGTAAGCTCTGTCTCACCCTTAGGGGTTACTTTTCCTACAAGAATATCTCCGGCTCTGACCTCGGCACCGATACGGATGATACCGTCCGCATCGAGATCCTTTAAGGCGTCAGCACCGACTCCAGGTACTTCCTTTGTGATCTCCTCAGGTCCGAGCTTTGTCCCACGGGCCTCGATATCGAACTCCTCCATATGGATAGAGGTGAAGACATCGTCTCTTACAAGTCTTTCTGATAAAAGTACGGCGTCCTCGTAGTTGTAGCCTTCCCAGGTCATGAATCCGATAAGCGGATTCTTACCTAATGAAAGCTCACCGTTCTTAGTAGACGGACCATCAGCGATGACCTCGCCCTCCTCTACTCTGTCGCCCTTGAATACGATAGGACGCTGGTTGTAGCAGTTGGACTGGTTCGATCTCTGGAACTTTATGAGAATGTACTCATCTCTCTGACCGTCATCTGTGCGGACAACGATCCTCGTAGACTCAGATCTCTCTACGACACCCGCATGCTTTGCAAGAACGCAGTCTCCTGAGTCACGCGCTGCTCTGCCTTCCATAGCGGTTCCTACAACAGGTGCCTCTGTGGTAAGAAGAGGTACGGCCTGACGCTGCATGTTGGAACCCATCAGGGCACGGTTTGCGTCATCGTTCTGCAGGAACGGAATAAGCGCTGTAGCAACTGAGAATACCATTCGAGGAGACACATCCATAAAGTCAAAGAGTGACTTGTCGTACTCCTGAGTCTCTTCTCTGAAACGTCCGGCAACCATCTGTCTGACAAAATGTCCGTCAGCGTCGAGCTTTTCGTTTGCCTGTGCTACATGGTAATTATCCTCTTCATCTGCGGTCATGTAGACTACTTCGTTCGTGACACGCGGATTCTTCGGATCTGATTTATCAATCTTACGGTAAGGGGCCTCAATGAAACCGTACTCATTGATCCTTGCGTAGCTGGCAAGAGAGTTAATAAGTCCGATGTTCGGTCCTTCTGGTGTCTCGATAGGACACATACGGCCGTAATGTGTATAGTGGACATCACGTACCTCGAATCCGGCACGGTCTCTTGAAAGACCACCAGGTCCAAGGGCTGAAAGACGTCTCTTATGTGTAAGCTCTGACAGAGGGTTGTTCTGGTCCATGAACTGTGACAGCTGTGATGAGCCAAAGAACTCCTTGATAGCTGCCATAACTGGCTTGGTATTTATCAGCTTCTGAGCCTGGATCTCTCCTACATCAGTAGTTGACATTCTCTCACGGACAACTCTCTCAAGTCTTGAAAGGCCGATCCTGAACTGGTTCTGTAACAGCTCTCCGACTGCACGTACACGACGGTTTCCCAGATGATCGATATCGTCATCTGAACCAATGCCCCACTCGAGGTGCATATTGTAGTTGATCGAGGCAAAAATATCCTCTTTTGTAATATGCTTCGGAACGAGGTCGTTCTTTTCTTTTCTAAGAGCTTCCTTTAAAGCCTCGGTATCATCGCCGCACTCATCAAGGATAGTCTTAAGGACAGGGTAGTAAACCTTTTCCTTGATTCCAACCTCTTTAAGAGGATCAAAATCCACATATGTCTTAAGGTCTACCGTCATATTTGACAATACCTTGACATTTCTCTCCTCAGTCTGGATCATGACATAAGGAACACCGGCGTTCTGTATAGTATCAGCAAGCTCTCTTGTGACCTTTGTGCCTGCCTCCGCGAGAACCTCACCTGTATTCTCATCGACTACATCCTCTGCGAGAATATGGTTCGCGATCCTTCTGCGGAACGCAAGCTTTTTATTGAACTTATATCTGCCGACCTTGGCGAGATCGTACCTTCTCGGATCGAAGAACATGGATGTGATGAGTCCTTCGGCGTTCTCTGCTGTAATAGGCTCACCCGGGCGGATCTTCTTATAGAGCTCTATAAGGCCTCTCTCGTGGCTGCCCTGGGCATTCTCACCCTCAAGGCATGGATCCTTTTCGAAGCTGGCCTTGATCTTCGGCTCATCTCCGAATACATCGAGGATCTGCTGGTTCGTACCAAGACCTAATGCACGAAGAAGTACAGTAACCGGTACCTTTCTTGTACGGTCTACACGGACAAAAAATACGTCATTCGAATCGGTCTCGTATTCAAGCCAGGCTCCACGATTCGGGATAACTGTGCATGAAAAGAGTCTCTTTCCGATCTTATCATGGTCGATGCCATAATAGATACCAGGAGAACGGACGAGCTGGCTTACGATAACACGCTCTGCACCGTTGATAACAAAAGTACCTGTCTCCGTCATAAGAGGCAGATCGCACATAAATATCTCATGCTCCTGCATCTCGTCTGTCTCTTTATTGTAGAGACGAACCTTCACATGAAGCGGAGCTGAGTAAGTAGCGTCTCTCTCTTTGCACTCGGGGATGGTGTACTTTGCTTTGTCCTTCATGAGTTTGAAATCAACAAACTCGAGACTCAGATGATCGCTGAAATCCGTAATAGGGTTGATGTCATCGAAAGCTTCCTTCAGGCCTTCATCCAGGAACCACTGGAATGACTTCTTCTGAACCTCGATGAAGTTCGGCATCTCCAGTACTTCCTTCTGCCTGGCGTAGCTCATACGTATGCCCTTGCCGGATTTAACAGGACGTATTCTGTTTTTCTCCATTTAAAGCTCACCTTTCGTAAAAAATATACTTGATATGATGTCTTCTACTGCTCAAAAATGCGCACAAAAACCCCGCAAACTGAGCCCATGGTAAAAGCACGATATACTATATCACAATCCGGCACAAAAAGTCAAGAAATTTCTGCATAAAAAAAGCCGTCCCGGTTTATCCGGAACGGCTTTCTCTTAAAGATCAGATGATAAACACTGTTTTCTTTTGAGTATTCCTTGAAAATACAAGGCTTCCTGTACTCTTATTACTTAAGAGTAACCTTTGCTCCAACCTCTTCAAGCTTAGCCTTGAGGTCATCAGCTGTAGCCTTGTCAGCGCCCTCTTTGATAACCTTAGGAGCTGCATCAACAAGATCCTTAGCTTCCTTAAGTCCAAGACCAGTTGCCTCACGAACAACCTTAATAACCTTAACCTTGTTAGCACCGATCTCAGTAAGCTCTACATCGAAGCTGTCCTTCTCCTCAGCTGCTGCACCGCCTGCTGCGCCGCCTGCTGCTACTACAACGCCAGCTGATGCTGAAACGCCGAACTCTTCCTCACATGCCTTTACAAGGTCGTTTAACTCAAGAACTGAAAGCTCTTTGATTGCTGCGATGATCTCATCATTGGATAACTTTGCCATTGATTT
>JBJELA010000433.1:0-4407 GCA_051878915.1 Candidatus Weimeria sp. | reverse complement strand
GAAAGAAGGTATATCCATGGATTGCAAGGACAAGACTTTCAACCCCTGGTGTCTCACTTATCTCGCCACCGCCTCATCACGACATCTACTCCATCGAGGACCTTGCAGAGCTGATCTATGACCTTAAGAACGCAAACGACAAAGCCAGAATCTCAGTAAAGCTTGTTTCAGAAGCCGGCGTCGGTACTGTTGCCTGCGGTGTAGCAAAGGCCGGAGCCCAGGTCATCCTGATTTCCGGACACGATGGCGGTACCGGAGCAGCTCCGCTTTCATCCATCCACAATGCAGGTATGCCTTGGGAGCTCGGTGTTTCTGAGGCTCATCAGACACTTATCAGAAACGGTCTCCGTGAAAAAGTAATCATCGAGACAGATGGTAAGCTTATGACAGGCCGTGACGTAGCCATAGCAGCAATGCTCGGCGCAGAGGAGTACGGCTTTGCCACAGCTCCGCTTATAACTATGGGCTGCGTTATGATGCGTGTCTGCAACAAGGATACCTGCCCTGTCGGAATCGCTACACAGAACCCGCTCTTAAGAAAGCGTTTCGCAGGAAAGCCGGAGTACGTTGTTAACTTCATGAAGTTCATCGCGGAGGACCTTCGTGAGTATATGGCAGCGCTTGGAATCAGAACTATCGATGAGCTCGTCGGAAGAACAGATCTCCTGAAGGTTCGTGAGAATGTTACAGACGGAAAGCATCCTAAGTATGCAAAGGTTGACCTTACGAATATCCTTGATAACCCGTTCGTTAAGGAGATGAAGCCGGTTCACTACGATAAGAAAAATGAATTCGACTTCAAGCTGAATGAGACTCTTGATGAAAAGGTACTTTTAAAGAAGCTTCCTCTTGATATAGAGCCGGGCGAAAAGAAGTCAGTAGAGGTTGATGTGAAAAATACCGACCGTGCCTTCGGAACGCTCTTTGGAAGCAGGATCACAAGAAAATTCAAGGAGAGCCTTCCGGACGACACTTATACAGTACACTGCAAGGGCGCAGGCGGACAGAGCTTCGGAGCCTTCATCCCGAAGGGACTTACCCTTGAGCTGGTAGGCGATTCAAACGACTACTTCGGAAAAGGCTTATCAGGCGGAAAGCTTATAGTTTATCCTCCAAAGGGATCAAAGATTCCGGCAGACGAGAACATCGTAATCGGAAACGTAGCACTCTATGGAGCCACAAGCGGAAAAGCCTTTATCTCAGGAGTGGCAGGTGAGAGATTCCTCGTAAGGAACTCTGGAGCCACAGCAGTAGTAGAGGGTGTCGGTGACCACGGATGCGAGTATATGACAGGCGGTACAGCAGTCATTCTTGGACGCACAGGAAAGAACTTCGCAGCCGGAATGAGCGGCGGAATCGCGTATGTACTCGATGAGGACGCTACTCTTTACAAGAGACTGAACCAGACTATGGTAAGCCTTGAACAGGTAACGGACAAGTACGACGTTCAGGAATTAAAAGAGCTCATTGCAGAGCATGTATCAGTCACCGGCTCTGAAAAAGGAAAAGAGATATTTGACCATTTTGCTGAGTATCTGCCAAAATTCAAGAAGGTTGTTCCGCACGACTTCAAGAAGATGCAGCAGTCTATTGCATGGATGGAAGAGAAGGGACTGTCATCAGAGGCCGCACAGATGGAGGCTTTCAGGGCAGTTACTGGACAGAGCGATGTAAAATTAAAAAAGGACGACGAATTCCCGCCGTTCTCAGCCTGATGGAAAGGAGAAGTCATGGGAAAGCCAACAGGATTTTTAGATTATAAAAGAGAAGAATCAGAGGCTCTCTCTCCAAAGGAGAGAATTAAGGACTTCCACGAGTTCCATACTCCTCTGTCATATGAGAAGCAGCAGCTCCAGGGCGCCAGATGCATGGACTGCGGCGTCCCGTTCTGTCAGTATGGTCAGAACATCGCAGGCATGACATCGGGCTGTCCGCTTAACAACCTCGTGCCTGAGTGGAATGACCTCGTATATCACGGAAACTATGAGCAGGCATACATAAGGCTTCATAAAACCTCCAATTTCCCGGAGTTTACCAGCCGTGTCTGCCCGGCGCTCTGTGAGAAGGCCTGCACAAATGGTGTACATTCAGAGCCTGTATCTACAAAGGAAAATGAGCGCGCTATTATCGAGTACGCTTACGAGCATGGCCTTGCCGGTGCCCGTCCGCCAAAGGTCCGTACCGGCAAGAAGGTGGCTGTCATAGGAAGCGGTCCTTCAGGACTTGCTGTGGCTGACCAGCTGAATCAGAGAGGCCACCTGGTTACTGTCTATGAGAGACACGATAAGGTCGGCGGACTCCTCAGATACGGCATTCCGAACATGAAGCTTGAGAAGAGCGTAATTGACAGAAAAATAAAGGTTATGCAGGATGAGGGTATCACCTTCGTCACCAATGCCGATGTAGGAGCTTCTGTAAAGGCAGCTTCTCTTACAAAGGATTATGACGCAGTTGTTCTCTGCTGCGGCGCTTCTCATCCGAGAGACATAAGCGCTCCGGGACGTGACGCAAAGGGCATTTATTTTGCCGTGGATTTCCTCACATCAACTACCAAAGCTCTCGATGAAAATGCCATCCCGCAGGGAGACTACATCTCCGCAAAGGGAAAGGATGTAATCGTTATCGGCGGTGGCGATACCGGAAACGACTGTGTAGGAACCTGCATGAGACACGGCGCGAAGTCGATTACCCAGCTTGAGATGATGCCGTGTCCTCCTGTAGAAAGGACTGCTTCAAACAGCTGGCCGGAGTGGCCAAGAATCCTTAAGACCGATTACGGTCAGGAGGAGGCTATCGCCGCATTTGGACATGATCCGCGTATCTATCAGACTACTGTAAAGGAATACAAGAAAGACAAGAAGGGCGACCTTCATTCTGTTGTCCTCGTTTCACTTGAGGCGAAGAAGGACGAGAAGACCGGAAGGATGAACATGGTTCCGATCGAGGGCAGTGAAAAAGAGGTGCCTTGCCAGCTTGTTCTTATAGCAGCAGGATTCTTAGGCTCAGAGAAGTATGTCACAGACGCCTTCAAGGTTTCTCTTGACGGCAGGACAAATGTCGAGGGAAAGAACGGAGGACATGCTACTTCCGTAAATAAGGTATTTACTGCAGGGGATATGCATACCGGTCAGTCACTTGTCGTAAAGGCCATAAACGAGGGACGCAGATGCGCCCGTGAGGTTGATGAGTTCCTGATGGGATATTCAAATCTCTGATTCTAAACGTCATAAAATGTTTGTAAAAACTGCCACGGGATGACTGTGGCAGTTTTTATTTGAATTAGTGTTTTATTGTAAAAGCTCTTTTATTTTTCAGAAAAATAAGTTATTATATAGAAGTTGTTTTTCATATCTATTCAATCAAGGAGTCACGCATTATGAAAGTGTACATCATTGACTACAAGACTGTCGGTGCCGAGGGCGTTCGGGAGATCGAGCAGGGCGTTGATGGAGATGCTGTCTTTTTCGTGACCGGAGATCCTACGAATCTTCCGGTTCAGATAAACAGTATCCTTGACAATGCAGTAAAAGAAAATGCCAGGCAGGAAGAGAAAAAGCCTCTCCATTCAGATCAGCCCGTTCCTAAGAAAAAGGAAGAGCCTGTGGCAAAAAAAGAAGACAAGGCCCGGGAAATCTCTGCTGACGTGTTGAAGAATGCAAGAGCTGCTTTTGCAAAGCCTGAGAATTCAGCTGCAAAGAAGGATCCTCAGACAGAAAAACCAAAGAGAAAAAAGAGCGGTTCAGGTATTTCTGACGATGTAAAGGCTGAGCTTAAGGAGGCTGTAAAGCCAGTAGGTCTTAAAGCCATTGAGTATGCCAGACTTTATAAGTCTTTCTCAGAGTCAGCTGATAAGAACGAGTACAATATCGCTCTTACCAGGAACTTCAAGATCCAGAAGAAGGCCAATGACATCTACAAGCTCACAAGGCCTGTTTTTGAAGCTCACAAGGGAAACTGAAAAACGGAAATAATCATGATTCTTTAAAAAGAAGGGAATTCAAATGACTGAAAAATTATTTCATCTGAAAGAAAATGGAACCAATGTAAAAACTGAGCTGATGGCCGGTTTTACGACATTTATGACGATGGCGTACATTCTGGCCGTAAACCCGAGCATCCTTTCCACCACAGGAATGGATTCCACGGCAATCCTTATCGCCACCTGCCTTGCATCGTGCTTTGGTACTCTGTGCATGGCATTCATGGCTAACTATCCTTTCGCACTCGCACCTGGAATGGGACTCAACGCGTTCTTCGCCTATACAGTCTGCGCAAATATGGGCTACAGCTGGCAGGTAGCTCTTGCTGCTGTATTCATAGAGGGTATTATTTTTATCATCCTTTCACTTACAAATGTACGTGAGGCTATTTTTAACGCGATACCTTCCACACTTAAAAAGGGTGTTT
>JBJELA010000432.1:0-4432 GCA_051878915.1 Candidatus Weimeria sp. | reverse complement strand
GTTCAGGAGACATGATTGCTTCTTCTGATATAATATCGGAAAGCTCCTTATCTTCATTCATAATCATCTCTACGAAAGATGCCACAAAGCACATGAATAGCCCTGCAGCAACTGCAAGAAATGATATAAGATATTCAGTTCTCAGCAGCTGTCTGTTCTTCTCTTATTTTCTGCATATTGATTTCTATCATCTGACCGTCTTTAATTGCAAAAATATCCAGAAGTCTGTTAGGGTCATATTAGTCTCAGACATGATATTCCGCCTTCCGTTCCCTGATAAACGAAGTAAGCTCCGCGTGCAGTTCTTTCTTTGCCCTGAACCGGGAGCAGCCGTACAGAGCCATGACGGACTCGATGTCTGCTGAATCCTCAAGCTTCTGCAGCTTTATCTGGTCTATGTCATCACCCGTTGTTTCCTCATAGAGCTTATAAAGTCCGTCGGCATACAGATGAAGCCTGTCGGCCTCAGCATCTACAGCCTTACGGACAGATCTTTCACGGTACTCCATGATATAAGTCATGAAGGTCTTGCCAGGTTCAGGTACAAGGGCTCCGCTTTTTATCTCGTCAAGCACCTGAAGCGCGTATTTCTGCAGGTTCTCAGGAAGGATACCGATATGGTCTGTGATGTCTTTTATTATCTCCTCCCTGCTCTTCTTGCTCTCCTCTCTTTCCACATCACTGATGGTAAGGATCCGGAACCTCGATTCTAAGTAAGCCGCGTCGATCTGCGCGCCCATAGCGGAGGAAATATTTACATCAAGGCCAAGGCCCACATCAGCCTTCGGCGGATTCCTGTGATGTCCTGAGCTCGGGAGCTCATTAAATCTCGCGGTAAGAGTGCGGTAAGTCACCTCGTCAAACTTCAGGTCATCCGCGAATTTATTTTTCCAGTCAAAGCCCTGAAGGATCGCAGCCCGCATCGCGGCCTTCATAATAGTGAAATCCTTGCGGAACTTCTGCCTGTCCTCATCCGATGACGGGATCTTTACAAAATTAACGATCGCGTCATGAGCGAAGATATTTGATATATCATCAAAGAGATCGTTCATCGTCGTTATGTTTTCCTGAAGCTCCTTCTCCTTGACTCCAAGCGAATCGCCCTGGCAGTAGAGCTCTAAGGCAGCGTCGAGATTATGCCGCATAGTCTCAGGCTTGCGGTAGAATTTTACCATACCCCACGGCTTCTCATCGCTGTTGTAGATACGATTGGTTCGTGAGATTGCCTGGATAAGGCCGTCCATCTCCATGACCTTATCCATGTAGATGACGTTCAGCCTTGCCGAGTCAAATCCTGTAAGCAGCTGGTCTACCACGATAATGATATCAATACACTGCGCCTTGTCATTTCCGATGTTCGCGTACGGTTTCTTATGCGAAAGCCTTGCTATGATGTCAGCCTTGAATGTCGAAAAATCAGGATCGGTCTTCCTGGTGTAGCTCGTGCCAAAATCACTGTTGTAGCGGTCTACAATCTCAGTAAGCCACTTTTCCTTATCGATCACATTTGCAGTATTGACATTTACATTCGGATCAAAAAGCGCGGTCACATGAAGCTCCGGTGCTTTTTTATGAAAAATACGCCAGTACGCGTAAGCCTCCGGAATAGATGTCGTCGTAAGCATCCCATGGAACAGGGTACCGTGTGCGCCTTGAGAGATCACGGGAAATTTTTTCAGTATGGAGTCTACGACGCCTTCCCTGTACTTATCATTGTTAAAATCAGCGTCTGAGAGAAAATCCTCTATCCCGCGCTCCGTGACATTGCCTTCGCTGTCGTATCTGGCAGCCATCGGAGCTTCGTTCATATAATACTGGTAAACCTTATACGCGTCTGTCCCCGGCCTGATTTCTGATACGTCCTTTGCGTGCACCTGTTTAAGGCCTACTGCTTCTCTCAGTTCACTCTCCGCGAACATCGAGATATATTCAGGCCAGAATCCAAGGACATTGTGGTCGCGGATACCTGTAGCAAGTGAATAGACAGCCAGGCACGGGCCAAAAACAGATTCTGTCGTCTGCTCGCCGTCCTTCATATTGGCCTTCATGATCGGCGTGCCGGTAAAACCGAAGAAAAGTGAATTGTAAAAGGTATTTTTCACAGCGGCATGCATATCACCAAACTGCGATCTGTGCGCCTCATCGATGATAAAGACAATCCTCCTGCTGACTGCTGCCGCAAGCGTCTGACTGTCAAACTTCTTCGCGTCCTCCGTGATATTCGACAGCTTCTGGATAGAGGTCATTATCATGCTGTCTTTTGCTTCAGTGCTTTTTAACCTGTTGAAAAGATCCACTGTCGAAGTCGCGCTGCTTACGGACTCGCCTTCTCTTTCAAAAGAATTGTAGGCCTGTGTAGACTGTTCATCGAGCGCGCGCCTGTCAACCACGAATACGACCTTGTCAGCGAGGTTCATATCGATGATCAGCTGTCCTGCCTTGAATGAGGTCATGGTCTTTCCGCCGCCGGTCGTAACCCAGCAGTAGCCGCCCTTCTGGTCGTGGTCTCCCCACTTCTGCATGGCGGTCCTTTTTACGATAGCCTTTATCGCCGTGTACTGATAGCTCCTCGATACCATCAGTGTATTCAGGTTCTTATCAGCCACTGTATAGTAGCCGATCATTTTGTGCGCTTCAGGCACAGAGAGGATATGGTTGGCCCCTGTTATCAGCTCCCGCCAGTTTGTGATGATACGGTTGTCCCTGTCTCCCCAGTGAAAATAAAACGACGGATTGAACCTTTCCACGCTTCCCGGATTGGAAAAATACAGGGCATCCTCCGGCGTGATCGCCCAGAACACCTGGACAAAGCTCATAAATCCTGTGAAAACGCCTTCCAGCGTATATTTCTGTATCTGCGTGCACGCCTCAAAAACATCGACTCCCGACGCCTTGAGCTCTATCTGGATCACCGGAATGCCGTCTATTAACAGCGTTATGTCTCCCCTGCGGTCAGGGTACTGGTCCCCTGTATGAAAAATAACCTGCTCCGCTATCTGATACCTGGACGTGCCGCCTGCTATCTCTCTTGTGTCAAACAGGTTCAGATATACCTCTTTGCCGGCATGCGCCTTATCCTCGCTGTCCTTATCCCGGACAATCGCCACACCGCGGTCCGCGGTATTTAAAAACATATTTGCTTTGACGGGTGTATTAGCCTGCTGCTTTACGATATCGAGAAGCTGCATCATCTCATTATCAGACAGCGCCACATCAGAAAGCTTCGCCCTGTTCCTGTCGAGGATGATATCCCTCAAGTTCGATATCAGATCATCAATCGTCGGATTTTTAAGGACAGTATGCTCCCATCCTGACTGCTGCAATAGTTCAACAATATCAGCTTCAAAATTCAGTTCACCGTGTTTCCCGGTATATGGCAAAGGCATAATTCATATCCTCCCTAAACAAACATTTTGTCAAGTAAAGCAGATTTCAGATGGCGGAGAGATTCAAGCTTACGCTGATGAAGGGTAATAGTCTTATCGAATGATTCAAAAAAATCTCCGATCTTCTTTTGTTCTTCATATGATGTCCATGGAATCTCAATTTTCATCATTTCATTTATATCAATACTGCGTCCGTCTCTTATTCCATAAACACATGGTTTCAGATCTATATTGATGAATTTATTTGACCGGAAATACAAATAATAAAACCTAGAGTCAGTTGCTTCTCCATGCAGCAAATGATATGCAGGGCTTACTATTCCCTGAGAATTAGCTACTTCAAGGCCACCTTCGAATGAACGGAGATGCACAATAAAATCGCCTTTATTAACAAGTTTGTAATTGCTCAGACTGTTTTTGCTATATTGTAAATTTCTGTCTGAATCATCACGCCTGACTGTACCATGTCCCTGAATGATCGTCAGTGCAGGTAATTCTTCATGGTTCTTTTCAGAATACTCTTTAAATATATCTCCAACCTTCCGCTGTTCCCAATCGTCAGTAAATCCTTCAAATCTTATCTCCGGCTTTGTTTCTCCTTCTTTCGGAAACATCTTCTCAAGCATTGATTTCTTCAAGTTCTGCAATGTGTCCAGCTTGCGCTGATGAAGGGTGATGAGGTTGTCGAGGGATAAGAAGAAGGCACCAATCTTATGCTGCTCTTGATAGTAAGTTGAAACCATTATTTCGCCAGAAAGCCATTCGTCATCAGAAATATTCATGGTGTTCTTTGCACCTTTTCTAACCAATGGTCTCAAATAATTATTAGTTCGCTCAGGGATATCAAATAAATAATAAATAAACCTAGGATCGATTCCATCAACAGCTTTATTAACGACATAAAGCGGTGAAACTATGCCGCTTTTGCCTTCAAATATTTTGATAATGCCATACGGTTTTGCCTGTAACGGAGACTTAGTGTAAATAATATCTCCATTATGGACTACCTTATAATTAGATATATCCTCACCAGCAAAACTACGCCC
>JBJELA010000431.1:0-4443 GCA_051878915.1 Candidatus Weimeria sp. | reverse complement strand
TCCTGTCCAGGAAGAGGCAGAGGAGCATGAGTACTCCTCAGGAGAGGAAGCTACTACGAGCCGTGGCAGCCTGCTTTCAGGAATCAAGCTCAACTGATTTTTTATATGAACAGATTACTTATTGTTGATGGGTCTTCGATGCTTGTGACATCTTATTATGGCCTTCTTCCGAAGCAGATACTTTTTGAAAAGGACGAGGAAGAGAAGAAAAAGCACTATGATAAGATCATGCAGTACAACGGGTTATATACGAACGCGATGTACGCTATGACAAAGACTCTTAAGAAAATCATAAAGGAACAGCATATCACTCATATGGTGATATGCTTTGATAAAACGAGGGACACCTTTCGCAGGAAAAAATACGCTGATTACAAGGCACAGAGATCGGCTACACCTGAGCCTCTGAAGGACCAGTTCGTCCAGATGGAAGAGATGCTTCAGGAGATCGGCTATGCTGTGGAGATGAGCGATGACTATGAGGCGGATGATCTCGCTGGAAGCGCAGCTGCGCTTTATTCAAAGGAGATGCCGACCTACATAATCACGAAGGATCATGACTATCTGCAGCTCGTAGATTCTGATACCACTCTCTGGCTGCTGCAGACTCAGCAGGATAAAGCTGATGAGATAAATAAGAAATATTCGTCACTTTTTTCAGATGGAAAGGGATTTTCACTTCCTGACAAGGCTGTTTCCGTGACAGAGTCTGTCTGTGTCAGTGAATACGGAGTCTATCCGAAGCAGATACCGGACCTCAAAGGAATAACAGGTGATTCCTCTGATAATATCCCTGGTGTAAAGGGCGTACAGAGCGCGGCGGCACCTCTCCTCAGGGAATATGGCACGCTGGAGAGGATCTACCAGACAATAGATTCCTGTCCGGATGAAAAGTCCAGGAAAAAGCTGTCTGCGTTCTGGAAGGAAAAGCTCGGCATAAAGAGAAGCCCGCTTAAAGCCCTGACTGAATACAGAGATTCTGCGTTTATGAGCAGGGATCTGGCGTTGATAAGAAGGAATGTAGAGCTTTCACATACACTTGATCAGATGTCTCTTGATCGCCTGGACGGAAATAAACGTCGTGAACAATATGCCAGATATGGCTTTAAATCATTGTAAGGAGAAGGGAAAAATGGAATTAATGCCAGGGTTATTTAAGGATAAGGCTTTGCTGAACAGTCTTTTCCAGGCTTTTACAGATTCGGATGACGGCAGATATCTGTTCATTATCGATGAGCAGACAGGAGAAATGCGCTGGTGCAGCTCTGCTGTGGAGTTTTTCGGACTTTCAGGAGAGGTTGTTTCCGGTGGCGAGCAGGACTGGGTATTAAGGATTCATCCTGAGGACAGGATGGAGTTTGAAAACCGTTTCGAATACATGAGATCTCATGCGAGTGGCAAGGTGTTTGTCAAATGCAGGATAAAGGATAAGAACGGCAGCTATGTAAACTGTGAGGTCTCAGCCTCCTATCTGAAGGAAAAGGAGTCATCTCCGGCATATATAGCAGGTACTGTCTTAAACTTCGGTATCCAGAATAAAATGGATACAGTCACTACTCTGCCGAACCTCTATGCGTTTTTCAGTGACCTGAAAGCAAACAGGAAAAATGAGGAGAACACTACCGTGCTTCTTATCGGCTCCACTCATTTTTCCGAGGTGAATGAGGTCTATGGCTACTCCTTTGGAAACCAGGTACTTGTAGCGTTTACAGAGCAGCTCCGCAATTATTTCGGAAATAACTGTGATATATACAGGATGGAGGGCGCGAAGTTTGCTATAAAGTCCGATTCAATCAAAAGAATCGATCTCGAGGCCATCTATGAGAAGTTCCGTTTAGACTGCAAGCAGGGTATTGAGGTCGACCACGCCAGGATCCATCTGTTCTTAGCCTGCGGCGCGATGGAAATCTTAGATAACAATATCAGCGCGCACACTCTCTATTCGTGTCTGCTTTATGCCTACCAGGATTCAAAGGACAGGCATCAGGGTGACCTCATATTTTTCCATAATCATATATCAGACAAGAACAAGCAGTGGCTTGAAGAGCTGAATATCATAAGAGAGTGCGTTATCGATGGATGCAGGGGATTTTTCCTTTGCTACCAGCCTATTATCAGGGTTTCAGATGGTACTCTTGCAGGAATGGAAGCTCTTATCCGTTGGAGAAATGATAAGTATGGCACAGTAAGTCCTGATGAATTCATCCCAATCCTCGAGAAGGATACCGTATTCCCTGAACTCGGAAGCTTTATCATGAGACAGGCATGCATCGATTCAAAGGATTTCGCGAAGAGGGATCCTGATTTCGTCGTAAATGTAAACCTTTCATACGCCCAGATCGAGAAATCTAATTTCGCCGATTCGGTAATAAATATTCTCGATGAGACAGGCTATGCTCCGAAGAACCTCTGCCTTGAGCTGACTGAGAGATGCCGTATCATGGATGAGAATATGCTCCGTGACAAGGTCGTAGCCCTTCATTCACAGGGTATTAAATTCGCTCTCGATGATTTTGGAACCGGATATTCTTCCCTGAATCTTCTTAGAAAAATGCCGATCGACGAGGTAAAGATCGACAGGCAGTTCATTAAGGATATCCTCGACAACAGGATAGACCAGAATATCATCAACGGACTTACCCATTCGGTAACAGAGAGTGGAAAAGCCATCTGTATAGAGGGTGTAGAGAATGAGGAGCTCCAGGCATTTTTACAGAGATACCCTGTTACATATTTCCAGGGCTACCTGTATTCAAAGCCTGTACCTATTGAGGAGTTCAGGAGACTGCACTTCGATAACCAGACAGGTCTCGGGCCTCTGCTTTCAGAGCAGGATCAGATAGCTATTAATGAGCAGGTCGATAATGTGATCATCCGCTGCGCGAAGTTTTTACACCAGGGTGAGAGCATTTCCGACGCCGCCGCCAAGATAATGGTAGAGATGGGAACACTGATACATCCGGACAGAATGTACTTCGGTGTCGTAAAGGATGGACAGGTAGTCAAAGTCCGTGAATGGTGCGGGCCTGGTGTCGAAAAGAGCAAGCACCCTCTGAATGAGACGATTTACAACGCCAAATGGTGGGAGCGCTTTGCAAATAAGGATGACGTGATCATAGTTTCTGATGTTGAAGAGGTCATGAAGAACGCACCAGGCGGCATTATCGATCCTATGTGCCGCAATTTCATGGAGGTCCTCCTTAAGGATAACGGCCAGATGATCGGATATATAGGTGTTGAGAACTATGTAAAGGCGGAGGTCCTGAACACAAAGAGCCTTCTGCAGTCTATCGCGCTTTTCTTAAACGCTGAGATCAAGAACCAGCTGCTTATACAACAGCTTACCCAGCTGTCGAGAACGGATCAGCTGGCAGGCTGTGACAACAGAAACGCCTATGATGAGGATATGATGAGGCTTGAGAGAAAACGTCTGCCGATAGGCATTGTTTTCGCTGACTTAAATGGCCTTAAGAACACGAATGACAGCTACGGACATACAAAGGGAGACCAGCTGATCATAAGGACTGTAGAGCTTCTTAAAGAGACTTATTCAAAGGGACACCTGTACAGGATCGGAGGAGAT
Organism: Candidatus Weimeria sp.; assembly: GCA_051878915.1. Lineage (GTDB taxonomy): Bacteria > Bacillota > Clostridia > Lachnospirales > Lachnospiraceae > Weimeria. The sequence goes on along the minus strand of JBJELA010000431.1, from coordinate 860 downwards.
GAATTCGTCATCGTATTTGAGGATCCTGACCAGCAGCAGTTCCTTGCGGCTATGGAGAATCAGAAAAAAATCCTTGACAAAAACCCGATCCATATCTCTGTCGGCTGGGGATGGTCAAGCAATTCCGCTGAGCGTGAGAGAGTTCAGTTTACTGCCGAGCAGATGATGTATCAGAACAAAACGGCATACTACAAGGTCCATGACAGACGTAGAAGAACTGATTAAGCTTTGGAGGTATAATGTCACTTAAAAAAATGATCGCCGCGGTACTTGTGACCGCGGTCTCGATTACCACTGTTTTTATGACGGATTCCTGTCAGGTTTCTGCGAAAAATACAAAGAAGACCATCAGTGTCTCATATCCGGATGGAGCGTTTAACGATGAAGAGATGAAGGCTTCTGTCGTCTATTCGGACGCGTTTTTTACAAACAGTTCCACCAAAAGGCAGGACAGTCTAGCGCTTATTTCTGCTGCAGCCGCAGACGCCGCTTATAATTCAAAGGACATAAAAAGCTTTCTGAAGGCCTGTGGTTTTACAGATTCCAGACAGAGTGTATCAGATGAGAAGTACAATAATCTCTCGTTTGACCTGGGAAAGAAAAAAATCGGGAAAAAGACTGTCGTTGCGGTGATATTAGAGGGCACATCAACTAACGATGAATGGTACAGCAACCTGGACCTTGGCACCGGCGACATTCACGAGGGCTTCAATATCACGGAGAAGGCGGTCCATAAGAAGCTTAATTCCTATGTAAAAAAGAATAAGCTGAAAAAGGGATCAACGATTTTCTGGGTTACAGGTCACAGCAGAGGAGCGACAGTAGCGGATATCATGGCGAAGAGGCTTTCAGATACCTAT
>JBJELA010000430.1:0-4474 GCA_051878915.1 Candidatus Weimeria sp. | reverse complement strand
AAATCACGGATCTGGGCATGATTATCCGTGAAAAAATAAATGAAAGCGTCACTATCCGCCATCCATATCTGGACATCACGACGGTCGATCTGGTCGAGTTTTATGGAAAGACAGATACGCCGGGAGCTGATATGAAGAACTGCGTTATCTTTGGAGATACACACGGCGAAGCTCAGGCTGATCGTTCACCTTGTGGAACTGGAACCAGCGCAAAGCTGGCAGCACTTTATGCTAAAGGAAAGCTCACAGTTGGCGGCAAGTTCGTATATGAGAGCATTACTGGATCTGTTTTTAAAAGTGAGATCATAAAGGAAGTGGATGTCTGTGGCATCAGGGGTGTGATTCCGAAGATTACAGGGAGCGCGCACATAACTGGCATGAATGACTGGATAATTGATGAGAGAGACACCTTACGCTATGGATTTCTGCTTGGCCCTGAAAAAGAAAACAAACAGAAAGTGACTTCTGATCATGGAAAAATAGAAAGCACAGCCTGGGCTGTCTGACATAGCAGTACTGCATAACAATTTTGCATATACTTCATGTAAATTAGTCGTTTTACAAATGCCTAAAAACTCCTTATCATGTAGTCATCCGATGAGGAAAAAATATTTCGGATATAACCTGTATATCTAAAGGATTTGAAGGAGTTGATAGTTATGAATAAACATTTTCAATTCCCTTTGAAACAGGGAATTGGAGCATCAGCTGTCCCGTCAGTCGTCAATGGAGACGATGTTGTACGTGGGCAGCTGATTGCGTATCAGGAGAAAGACAGGCTGGGGACGCCAATCTATTCAAGTGTATCTGGAAAAGTGACAAAGGTTACTGATACTGGAATTGAGATAGAGGCGGATGAAGTTCAGAAAAAAGATTACCTTCCATTAACGGAAGAAAAACCGTTGAATCTGATAAAACAGTCCGGTCTCGTGGGACTCGGCGGAGCAGGCTTTCCAGTCTATGCAAAGCTCGCAAAACCTTTTTCAAATGGTGGCACAGTTATAGTAAATGCAGCCGAATGCGAACCAATTCTTTCACATAACATCGATTCAATTGAGCATAGACCAGAGGATGTAATCAGAGGACTTGAGATTGAGATGGAAGTGACAAATGCTGCAGAAGGTGTCATAGCAATAAAGAAAAAGCACACTGATGCAGTTGAGCTGTTGAAGAAAAAACTCGATGAGAGAAAAAGAGGGAAGCCTATCAGAATACATCTGCTCAAGGATATGTATCCGATGGGAGAAGAAAGGGCAATCGTCCGGGAAGTTCTTGGAACGCTACTTCCAGTTACAGCGCTCCCACTGGAAGCCGGAGCAATCGTTTCAAATGTCGAAACAGTCATCAGGATCCACGAGGTTGTGGATTTAAAAAAACCGCTTATCGACAAGGATCTCACGATTGCCGGAAAGCTGAAGGGAAATGAGAATCTGATTCAGATTTTTCATGATGTTCCAATTGGAATGAGCGTCGCAGATGCGTTTGAAATGGCTGGTGGTCTGGCCGGCAGTTATGGGGAGCTTATAATGGGTGGACCATTTACCGGCAGGCGGACAGAACTTTCCAATCCGATAATAAAAACTACCGGTGGTCTGATTGCTGCTGAATGTTTCCCGAATGGACCTGAAAAAATAGGACTTCTGGTCTGTGCCTGTGGAGCAGATGAGGCGAGGATGAGGCAGATTGCGGAAAGCATGGGAAGCGAAGTGGTTGGAGTTCAGTTTTGCAAGCAGGCTGCTGAGGTCAAAGGTACCAGAAAGTGCGAAAATCCTGGCAAATGTCCTGGTCAGGCAGCAAAGGTGCTGGCACTTCGGAAAGCCGGAGCACAGGCACTTCTTATTGGAAACTGTACTGACTGTTCAAATACTGTTATGAGCTGCGCGCCTCAGCTTGGACTTCCGGTTTATCATTCTACGGATTGTGCCCTTCGGGCAGTAAATCACAGGCTTGTTAGAAAAATTCGCGAACATTTAGAGTAACGTAACCTTATAAACATTATTTCTAGAATTTCCCAGGAGGTAAAAAAATGTCAATTACGAAAGAAACACTTAATGCGCACCTGGATGATCCGGCAATTTTCTGCTGCAGAAGACAGAAGGGTATAGTCATCAGTGAGGCTGATCTCGAAGATCCTGATATCTTTGATGATATGGTCGATGCAGGTTTGTTAAAGCTCTCACCGGACGGTCTGAAGATTCGTCAGGTGCTTGGCTCTACTCTTCTTAAAGATGTAGATGCGCTGACTCCTATCACAAAGGATGAGCTGGACAAAGTAAACGAGGATGCTCCTGCAGGTGAAGAAAAGGATGAAGGCAGGAAAACAATTAAAGAATTTTCTGAGCCTGAAATGATACCTGAAGTAAAGACAACAGAAAAAGGAGACGGCATGCTTCATATACATATCGGAAAAGCAGATAAGGTCGAGGATTTGACTCTGGATATACCTCTTTGCAGCGTGACTACGACACCAGGAAAAGCTTCAGATGCTATTCCGGAACCAGAAAAGACTGGTGAGAAGAAGGTCATTCGTACGCTGATAAAAAAGCATATGAAGATTACGGACGTAGAGATAGGGACAGAAACATCAATAAAGGATGGGAAGATTACTATCGACGGAAGTATTGTAGACAAGGCAGTCCTGGAAGATCCTCTTTGCAAGAGCTTAAAACTTGATGTCATCTACCCGGATAAGAGACATGTCTATACTGATACGATCATGGATGTCTGTCCTATCGCAACGAAAGTAGAAGGAGAACTTGGAGAAGGTGTCACTAAGGTTGCTGATGGCGTGGTTTTCATGCTAACAGGTGTAGATGAGGATGGTGTTCAGATTCATGAGTTCGGTTCTTCCGAAGGATATCTGGATGAAAAGATGTATTTCGGACATCCTGGATGTGCTGATCCGGATGATATCATCATCCGATGTCATGCAGTTATTGCAGCTAAGTCTGGAATGACCAGACCTGGCCCGTTCGCGGCTCATAAATGCCAGGATTACATTATCCAGGCAGTAAGAGATCAGTTAAAGACCTATGAGGGTGAAGTCGTTCGCGAAGAAAAATGTGAGGATGTCAGAAGAGAGGGCAATCCTCGCGTCGTATTAGTAAAGGAGATTATGGGACAGGGTGCCATGCACGACAATGTAATTTGTCCTACGGAGCCATGTGGAATAAAGGGAGGCCAGAAAAATGTAGATTGTGGTAATGTCCCGATAATGCTGACTCCTAATCAGGTACGAGATGGCTCGATACATGCACTTACCTGTATTGGACCTGCTACAAAAGAGATGACTCGTCATTATATCCGCGAACCACTTGTAGAAGCATTGGCAGCGGATACACAGCTGGATCTGATCGGAGTAATCTTTGTAGGATCTCCTCAGGTAAATGATGAAAAAATGTGGGTATCAGATAGGCTTGGTTCACTTCTGGAATCTCTTGATATCGACGGATGTATTATCACGACTGAGGGATTTGGAAACAATCATATCGATTTTATTCAGCATATCGGTCAGGCAGGAAAACGTGGAATTCCTGTTGTAGGCGTTTCCTTCTGCGCATATCAGGGACAGCTCGTTGTAGGAAATAAATACGCTGTTGCAATGGTTGAAGAAAACATGGATAAGGGCGGTTTTGAGAACAACGTAGCAGGCTGCTCCTGCGTGACAAAGGAAGTAGCTGCCAGAGCTATACAGATGCTTAAAAACCGTATGTCTGGTGTTGATATCAAGCCAGCCCCGAAGAAGTGGAATAACGATGTAATCAATGCAAATAACAAGCTCCTTGGCCTTCCGGAGACGGTGCTTCTTGATAATGGAACGCTTCACTGATGAGTCGGATTGATTATTTGATTCAGCCCGTTTTGATGGGCGGTCTGGTCAAGGAAACAGATGGTGATCTGGTGAAGATACACCTTCATGGAAGGCTGGGTGTAATCACAGTTCCCCGGAAAGTGATTCGTGGAAACATCACGCCGGAACCTGGACATGAAATGCAGTTTTATTTCAGCTATTTTCAGGTGACAGATCAGCCCCTTGATTATGACGATACACCGATGACGGAGGGAGAAGAACTGATACCGTGCCTTCTTGGAGGAAACCTTACAGAAGTAAATGATACAGCAGTAAAACTCCGGATTATGGATGGCCTGGGTTCAGCTGCAGTGCCGAGAAGATGGGTTTTTACAGATGTGAAGCTCACCGAAGGGCTTTTTGCAGAATTTTACTTTAGTGGAGTCCGTATCATCGGAAAAAGGAAGATTCCCGTAGAACAGATTTGATAACCAGCACATTCAGGTAAATTTACAAAGGAGGACACTATGAGTCTTACTACAGTAGCAGGAATGCAGTCAGAAATTTTTGTACCGGTTACTCCAAAGCCGGTATTTACAGAACTTAAAAAGCCTCTTTCAGAATGCAAGGTTGCCTTTATCACAGCAGGTGGCATTCATAAAAAGAGCCAGGTACCATTTAACA
>JBJELA010000429.1:0-4493 GCA_051878915.1 Candidatus Weimeria sp. | reverse complement strand
GTAAGGGAATGTCTGATACCGCTCTTCGTACAGCGGATTCAGGATACCTGACCAGACGAATGGTCGATGTATCCCAGGAGCTCATCATTAAGGAAAATGACTGTAACGAGGGCAAGGACAGACCTACACCTGGTATGTACGTCAGTGCATTTACCAGTGGTAAGGAGGTCATCGAGGAGCTTCAGGACCGTATCACAGGACGTTTCGCTGCTGAGACGATCTGCGACGCTGATGGCAATGTAATCGTCAAGGAAAATCATATGATCACTCCGGCGCGCGCAGAGGCTATCTGCACGAAGGGTGTTGACAAGGATGGAAAGCCGGTAACCCGTGTCAAGATCAGAAATATCCTTTCCTGCCGTTGCAAGAATGGTATCTGCGCTAAATGTTACGGCGCGAACATGGCTACAGGCCAGCCTGTACAGGTCGGCGAAGCAGTAGGTATCATCGCTGCTCAGTCTATCGGCGAGCCTGGTACACAGCTTACAATGCGTACCTTCCACTCAGGTGGTGTCGCAGGTACTGATATTACCCAGGGTCTTCCTCGTGTCGAGGAGCTTTTCGAGGCCCGCAGACCTAAGGGTATGGCTACTATCACAGAGATTGCCGGTACGGTTCATATCCGTGAGGATAAGAATCACCAGGAGATCGATGTCGTAGCAGATGACGGTGAGACAAAGACCTATCTGATCACCTACGGCAGCCACATCAGTGTTACTGATGAAGCTCATGTAGAGGCTGGTGATCCGCTTACAGCAGGTTCAATCAATCCTCATGATCTGCTCGCGGTACGCGGTATTGAGGCTGTTCAGGACTACATCCTTCAGGAAGTACAGCGAGTTTACAGACTCCAGGGTGTTGAGATTTCTGATAAGCACATCGAGGTCATCGTACGTCAGATGATGAAGAAGGTCCGCGTAGAGCAGGCCGGAGACTCAAACTTCCTTCCTGGAAGCCAGGTGGATTTCCTCGAATTCGAGGATACAAACGAGGAGCTTGAGAAGGAAGGCAAGGAGCCGGCACAGGGCGAGCGTGTACTTCTTGGTATCACCAAGGCCGCACTTGCTACTGATTCGTTCCTGTCAGCCGCATCATTCCAGGAGACGACAAAGGTACTTACCGATGCCGCTATAAAGGGCAAGGTCGACCATCTCCAGGGCTTAAAGGAGAACGTTATCATCGGAAAACTGATCCCTGCCGGAACTGGTATGAAACGATACAGAGACATAAAGCTCAATACAGATTATCAGACAAAACTTGATGATGAAAACGGAGATGAAACGGATTTTGTAGAGGCTGATGAAGCTGCTGCAAAGACTACTTCTGATATCGTTGATATCGATTAAGGAATTCTAGCAGCCCGCCGGCTTTAAGCTGGCGGGCTTTTTTGAAAAAATGAACGAAAAAGTATCTATCATAACGCCGTGCTACAACGGCGCGAAATATATCGGAGAGACCATTGAGTCCGTGCTGGCTCAGGATTATAAAGACTGGGAGATGCTGATCGTAAATGACGGCTCTTCTGACAACTCAGAGGAAGTCATTTCCTCATATGTAGAAAAGGATCCGAGAATAAGACTTATCAATCAGCCGAACGGCGGCTCCGCGAACGCCAGGAATAACGGCATAAGACAGGCATCAGGGCGATATATAGCCCTTCTTGACGCTGATGATCTGTGGAATCCGGATTTTCTTTCGGAGCAGCTTTCATTTTTAAAAGAAAAAAATGCTGCTGTCGTATGCTCGAGCTACGCTCACATAGATGAGAACTCAAGGGCTTTTGGAAAAACAGATGTGGCCATGCCTGTGATCAGGCTGAAGGACATGTATGTAATGAACCGGATCGGATGCCTTACAGGACTTTATGACGCCGGCACATACGGAAAGGTCTACCTGAGGGAGGAGCTTAAGAGTCTGCGCGACGACTACGCGTACTGGATAGACTGCGTCAAAAAGACCGGAGTCGCCTATGGAAACCAGAAGGTGCTCGCAAGGTACCGTGTGCTCGGCTCTTCCACGACCGGAAACAAGAAAAAGCTGATAAAGGTGCAGTGGAGATTTTATCGCGAATACCTGCATCTGAACCCATTTTCTGCCTGTGTAAACCTTATTCGCTGGGGCACGGCAGGCCTTAAAAAATTCAGGAGCTGATATGTTTAAGCTGTGTGAATATCAAAATCTCACGATCGCCCGTTTCAAGGAATTCGGAGCTCTTCTTGAGGAAAATAAGGATGACGGGAAAAGAGTCCTGCTGCCTTCAAAGGAGCTGCCTGAGGACGCTAAGGCCGGAGACACTTTAAAGGTGTTTCTCTACCTCGACAGCAGGGACAGGATGATCGCGACGACAAAGGAGCCGCTGATCACCCTTGATGAGGTGAAGGCGCTTACTGTAAACGATGTGACAAAGATCGGGCTTTTCCTCGACTGGGGGCTTCCGAAGGACCTCCTGCTCCCGTTCCATGAGATAAACGGAAAGCCGGAGAAGGGAGACGAGGTCCTTGTCCGTCTTTACATAGACAAGAGCGGCCGTCCGGCTGCTACCATGCGCCATCTGTATCACTATCTGAGAACTGACAGCCCGTATAAAAAGGGTGATATGGTCGAAGGACGTATCTATGAGTTCGGACATGACTTCGGGACGTTTGTGGCAGTAGACGATATTTTTTCAGGAATGATCCCGAGGCATGAGGACACGAGCCATCTTCGCATAGGTGACGTGATAAATCTCAGGGTTACGGACGTAAAGCCTGATGGAAAGCTCGCGCTTACTACCAGAAAAGAGGCGTACCAGGAGCTTGATGAGGACGGCGCGAAGCTGATGGAGATTATCGAATCCTACGCCGGAGTCCTGCCTTTTTCAGAGAAGGCGTCGCCAGAGGTAATAAAGCGCGAGACAGGGCTTTCGAAGGCCGCGTTCAAGCGCGCCATAGGACACCTGTACAAGGAGAGAAAAATAACTCTCGATGATGGTAAAATCAGAAAGGCCTGATGAAAGGAGCAGATATATGTACGATACAGTTATTGTGGGCAGCGGTCCGGCCGGACTTACTGCCGGTATTTATGCAAAGAGGGCGGGACTTGAGGCGCTTATTATCGAGAACACGCCTGTCGGCGGCGGTCAGATCGCCACGACAGACAGAGTGGACAACTATCCGGGACTTTTAGGAATAAATGGAATGGAGCTCGGCATGAAGTTCAGGGAGCATGCTGAAAAGCTCGGCTGCGAGTTCAAAGATGGCCAGGTGACTGGTATTGACGACAGGGTTTCGTCAAAGATCGTAAAGCTTGAAGGCGGCGAAGAGATTGAGACAAAAACTGTGATCCTCGCCCTTGGAGCTGACCACAGCAGGCTCGGAGTCACTGGAGAGGACGAGCTGAGGGGCAGGGGCGTTTCATACTGCGCGACCTGTGACGGAGCATTTTTCAGGGGTAAGGAAGTGGCAGTGATAGGCGGCGGCGACGCAGCCTTAGGCGACGCTGTATATCTTTCGAAATTTGTCAAAAAAGTCTATCTGATCCACAGGAGAGACCAGTTCCGTGGAGCAAAGTCACTTGTCGACGAGGCAGCCTCGAAGGAAAATATTACATTTTTGTATGATACAGTTGTAACAAATATTAATGGTTCTGAAAAAGTTGCGGGACTTGAAACCCTTAACAAAAAGACAGGTGAAAAGGGAACGCTTGACGTAGACGGAGTCTTTATCGCTGTAGGGATAACGCCGAACGCAAAGGGCATTTCAGGGCTTCCGAAGACCAATGAAAAAGGCTATATAGTGGCTGGAGAAGACTGTGTTACAAGCATTCCGGGTATTTTTGCCGCAGGCGACCTGCGTACAAAAAAGCTGCGCCAGGTGATCACTGCGGCAGCCGACGGAGCTAACGCGGTTACAAGCGTTCAGGAATTCCTGAAGCTTTAAAAGGTTCAGTTCACGGCACCTCCCCAAGCAGACCGCAGACCAACCGCGCTTACGCGCGTCTGCCGCATCTTCGATGCTTAAAGTCTGCGGCTTCCGGGGAGGTTCCTGCTTTACAGGCCTGCCGTGAATATTAATAATTTTCAAGAAAAATTCAAGATTTTTTCAAGGAATTGCTTGACAAATCCTCTATAAGAGTGTATATTAACATTTGTAACAAATTCGTAATAAATTTAAGCTATACATAACAATTATAAGAGGAAAGATATTCAGATGAACCGTAATCGCAGAATTCAGGCAGCAGCACTTACACTTTCAGCAGGAATTATGTTTACCGGAGCTTATGTTAATGTTTCCGCAGCTCCTTTAGCAGGAGCTTCAGCTACTATCCTTGAGGCAGCAGCTGAGGATTCAGCATCAGCAGATGTCAGCTCACAGGTGACGGGAACAGGATCTACTCTTTCAGGTGTAAGCCGTGTACTTGCAGAAACAGTTTCAGATACTTCAGAGGAGCTCGATAAGGAAGAGCAGCAGGCCGAGGAAGCAAAGGCCATCGAGCAGGCTAAGTATGATAAGCTT
>JBJELA010000428.1:0-4518 GCA_051878915.1 Candidatus Weimeria sp. | reverse complement strand
CCCGTGACCCTGACGTGCCGGGATACACCAGCATGGAAGATCTTAAGAAAGCTCTCGAAGCCTGAATGATCTTAAACGTCAAATTTACTTCGGCTTATAAGAAAAGCTATAAGCTGATGAAGAAGCGTGGGCTGGACCTTTCTCTTCTTGATGAACAAACGCTATGAGAAGAAGCTGTATTCTGCGTCTCCTGAACTATTGAAATACATCGGTCATAACAAGCTTAGAAAGAGGAGGTGCCATATGAGGTGCCATTTTGGCACCTCCTTGGCACTTCCTATATTCAATCAAAAAATAGCGTCGATTCCGGCTTTTGCAGCCTGATTTTCCTGGTATTTTCTTTCGATGTGGTATATCCTGCCATCTTTTTCAAGATAACTTCCGGTCTGATGAAAGCTGAAGGAGACACATTCTATTTTTCCAGGATAAAGTTCGAGATATCTGCTTATAGAAATTGACTCAAGCATTGGCTCATGTATGATCTCCTTATGCTTTATTGGAAGATCAAGGAATACAGAAAGTCTTTTATCAGTCATTTCCTGATTCTCACAGGTACAGCAGACACGAACATTGTCATAGCCATCACCCCAGTCATCCGGAAGCACTTCAGTAAATCTTTCAGGCCTTTTAGTGATAAAGTAATAATATTTATTTTTAATGGATGGTTCCTTTATGCAGAATATTAAATTTCGGTGATTTCTATTGTATTTTTCATTTGGCAGGTATACTATAAGTAGTGGTGTCAATCATGCGTAAGACACAAACATACGCAGATAATGGTTGGTCCATTTTTTATAACATAGAGGAAACTCAAAAGTCACTTATAGTTTCTAAATGTAGCGAGGAATTCGTTTATGAATGATACAGAAAAGAAGAGTATTATCGAAAATCTCCAAAAATCACTGGACAGCGACAGGGAAGATCCTCTGCCAAATATGGGCAACGAGTACGGCAGATTCATTGATGCCAGGATAGCATTCGAGTCGTATTCTGATGAGGAGATGGAGATATTAAGAAAATATCTGGAAGAACGCGAGGAGCAGGTCAAGAAGGAAAAACAGGAGATTATTGCGGAAAAGACACTTGAGAATAAGCTCCAGGAAAAATACAGAGAGGTCCACAATACCAGGCAGGGCATTAGATGGCATTCTGCAATCTGAAATATGAGGCCATGTGGATTTTGCTGTCTTTAATATGTCTCGGTCAGTATGAAGTGCGCAAATCTGGGGAGGGTAAATGAAATGCATCCATAAGTAGATGTATCTATCAGCCCCTGAGCCTTGAGCCTGCGACGATACTGGTTAAAATAATTGGTATCCATATCAAGCTTTTCTCTGAAATCAGATACATGGCCTCCCTCATCCCTGGCAATCACTCGGCAGACCTTTTTGTCCGTCTCTGAGAGCTCACTCCATAGCTTGCTGTATGATGCCTCAGAAAGACGCTGGTCATATTCGCTGATGATATCTGTTGAAAGGATCTCTTCACCCTTATGCTCCCACGTTACGTACCCCAATGTCTGAAAGGCAAAAGAATATCCTTTTGTTTCTCTGGCCATCTCAACAGATTCCTGAGTGCTGATATCAAATACCCGCTTATATTTGTCTGCAATCGCTCCGAGATTCAGTGGAGAAAGATTCACCCTTGGCGCTCTGTAGAGGAAGGTCAGATTATGCACATTTCTAAGACTCTCGATTTCATCATACAATCCTGTTGCCAGAAAATATAAAGGCCGGTTATCTGTGATGAAGAGCTGAAAAGCACTAGCAAACCTCTGCATCTGTGGTGTATTTGTCACCTCATCAATAGCCACCAGTACCTTTATATTCTTCTTCTGAAGCTGCTCAAGAATCTGATTTATCATGTCATTGAGGTTGTATCCTATATCTTTATTCTCCACAGATACATTTACTCCCAGGAAGCTGAAATCAATTCTGGCATCAAGACATATCTTGTGAACCTTTCTGTTATTGTACAGCATCTTAAAAAGTGCGTCAGTAATATCATCAAGAGGAGATATCTTCAAGACAATCCAGTCATCCAGTTCTCCTATCCTGTCTGTAATCTCTGTCATAGCTACAGTTTTCCCTGTGCCTCTGACTCCCATGATGACAAATACCTGATCAGTAACCGGCATTTCAGTGAATGTATCAAAAATCCTCTGTTCGTCCGAGAAACGATCAATATATTCGAATGGCTTTCTCCCAAAAGAAAGACTGAATGGATTCTTTGACATAGTGTCATCTCCTTTTATATCTTTTTACATTCTTTTACATCTCTGAACTAATTTTACATCTTTTTACATCTTTTTACAAGTCTTTCTGATCCCGGATGATACTGTGACGCGTTTACGTTACTATTCACAGTCATATTGTCTTTGGATTTCTTTCTTGCAGAGGTGTGCTATACAGGATATAATGTTGCAGTGAGAGAAGCATCGATAGACAGCGAAAAAGGAGAACCCCATGCATTTAAGTGAAGATGACACTAGGCTATTCTATAAGATCTTTTTCCGAATTCTGGATTATGTCAACGAAAAGAAGCAGGTCGTGCCAGAGCTTGGAAAAATGTATGGCGCGACAGAGCTTGACCCGAATCTGGTAGCAAAAGTGGCTCAATGCCTCTGGGAGAATGATAGTCTGATAGACAGTTTCCTCCAGGAGAGTTCAGATCTCGATGAAGAAGAGGCTGAGATCCTCAGAGGTTGGAAGAAGCATATAACAGGAGACTTTTTTATCGAAAGACATCTGAAGTCCGGGTCAGCTTTTATTGGAGAAAATGATCAGGTTTTCATGGTCAGTGGGATCAGTGAGGATCTGGAGGAGGATTTCTGGGGTGTCAATCTTCCTGTTTTAGTCACGTCTACCCTCATCCCGTTCAAGGGAGTCATCATCACTGATGGCCTGAACGCCAGGAAGAATGTTTTCTTTGGCGGTGGAGCGAAGTCTATGCTCAAAGAGACATACCTGAGAGCAAAGAGTGAAGGCAGGATCATAAAGAGCCTTGACAGTGATCCGGAGAATTCTTCAAGAGCTGCAGCCAGGCAGAAAAACACGAATGGCGCTTCCGCAAGAAGAGCCGGAAAGAAAAAGGCCGCATACACACTGAAAATATATCCGAGGGGAAGAGGACGAGAAGTATATCGGGTGATGAACATCAGCCCGAATTCTACGTTGGCTGATCTGGCCGAGAGCATATTGGCAGCATTTGGATTTCAACAGACGTATCTGTTTGAATTCTGCATGGACAATAAGGCGTATAGTCGAAACTGGTCAGCATGCATAGAATCAGAAAGCAAAGACATACATAAAAAAATCTCAACACTGAATTTAAGCGTAGGACAGAAGTTCCTCTTCCACAAGGATTTTGCTGATGATTGGCAATTCCAGATCACTGTGCAAAAAATCATAGAAGGTGAGGATGTGACCTACGGAGTGATCAAGGCGAAGGGTGAGATAGAGGAGAATCTGGATTACGATTATTTTGATGAATGGTGATGGCATAAAGACACCATCTCAGATGTTGGCTTCAACATGGTAAAAGGTTTACACACATTGGGTGATCAGTTCACAGTGCCTGACACCGTGAACTCTTCATACATACTTTTCCAGAAGAACTTCGACCTCGCGGCCGGAGTTTTTCTGGTCTAAAGGAACACCGGGGACGGTTCTGTTTGTTCCGTTTATTCTGTATCCTGTGGGAACACCGTCCCTTATGTTCCCTTATAGTATCTCCTCAGCCATCTCGAACATTTCATCTGAAGTAAGACTAGTGTTAAAGCCATACAGATCATAATATATGCCGTCTTTAACAAATTTCACATGGCTTATGTAGTCCGTTTCGGCAGTATCCGCTCCATATGAGATGGAGTAAAAAGGATCCTCGGCATCCTTTTTTAATTCGGCTGCTGTAGGCTTATAATCATCAGGCACAAAATGCTGCTCAGTTTTCAAATAATAGAGCATGCCGTCAGCCGTATCCTTTTTCGCCTGATATGCACTGACCGGATCAGCATCTGTTGCTGCCGTGCTTAATGTGAGCTCACTTCCGGTGTCATTTTTATATGTCACATCGATACCGGTGCTGCGGTTCGATTCTTTCCCCTCCCCATTCTCTTTATAGTTGTTTGTCAGGGTTATTCCATCAAATCTGTATCCGTTTGAGAAAGATTCCGGAGCAGAGATATCTATTTTTGCCTTATCCTCTGCCGATTCAAGATCTGAATACTTTGTATAGTCATACCCGGAGCGGCTCGACGAATAAATACTAACTAAAGTACTTCCTGCATATGCACTTGTTCCCCCTATCAGTACACAGGCAGCTATGGCAGCAGCAACGGCTTTAGTTATTTTTCTTCCCTTAAATCTTGTTTTTGCTGCTCCCGAGTGTGCATTCAGTTGTGAAACGATCCTGTCGAAGCTGTCTTCATCAGGATAAGCAGAATCTGCTATATTTTTCATACCTTTCGCTATCTTTCTCTCGAATAAAATATCATCTGTCATATCAGTTCCTCCATCA